>DATKIS010000721.1:0-4499 GCA_035543975.1 Pyrinomonadaceae bacterium | reverse complement strand
TGAGGTATCTCCGCCACTTCGCGTTTCTCGCGCTCGCGTTCCTTGAAATAGTGTTCGGCGTCGCTCTTCGCCGCCAGGTATCCTCCCAAACCCATGGCAATGGCGCCGGCGGCAATCTCGGCCAGGCCGGCTGTGACGATGATGTGCGTTTGGCTGATGGCCCCCGTCAGTCCCGCGGCCAGCGCAAAGGGCACCGTCAAGCCATCAGACATTCCAATGACGACATCGCGGACAACTTCGCTGGCGGTGAAGTGTCGCTCGGTATGGGGAGTTTGCGGCATGCGAGAGTCTCCGGCCTGATACAGAAATTAGATCGATTGCGCGTTAGAACGTGGAGAATGATAACACCGCGAAGTTGTTTGTCAGGCAGAAGCCGGCCTCGATGTTTGTGCGGCTCTGCCGCGTTCCGTGCGGTAAGGCTCAGCCTTACCGGGGAAGGTCTAGATTTCTATGGAGGCTGCGCCTCCGCACGGTGACCGAGGCATAGCCTCGAAATTCCAATAAGGCGCTCCGGTAAGGCAGAGCCTTACGCACGGAAGGCGGCAGAGCCGCTCAGGAAAGGCAAGCGACCAAAGAACTCAATGAGCATGTCATCTATCGCGTTACAGTCGTCAGAACTTGCCGGTGAGAATCAAAACGCCGATGACTATGAATGCGACCGCCGAAACGCGCTTAATCCAGGCGAGCGGAAGATAATTGCCGAGCAAGCTCCCGGCGAGGACGCCAATGGCTGAAACAGCCGTCAGTGCGAGGGCTGCTGCGATGAACACGGCCCACGGCTTCTTAGTCTGCGCGGCCATGGTCATTGCGGCAAGCTGCGTCTTGTCCCCCATTTCAGCGAGGAAGATGACTCCAAAAGTTGTGATGAGCACTCGCCAATCCATGTATGTCTCCTTATCGTGTTGTATCTGGCCGGGTCAGAAACTTACTGAATGCCGATTTGAAGATAGTAAACGATTCGCTAACCCGAACTAAGCCGCACGAACAGTCCTTCGTAGACTTCCTGTGCTTTCGTTGATCTTCTGATTATTAGCGACGGAGCTCGATCCAGGTTCAGACACGCCGAAAGCTTTATTGGTGCTTTGCCAACTCAGGTCTTACAATTTAGTACACGTAATCGGAGTTTTCCGTTCTCGCACCTCAGGATGAGTCAACTCTCCAATGACTTTTTGGGCACCGAACGTTTTCGAATTCGGCGACGGCTGGGCTCGGGCGGCATGGGTGTGGTCTATGAAGCTCACGACCGCGAGACCGACAAGGTGGTCGCCCTCAAAACGCTGACCCGCGCCGAAGCTTCACATATCTCCCGTTTCAAAAATGAATTTCGCTCGCTGGCCGATGTTTCTCATCCAAACCTGATCGCGCTCTACGAGTTCATGGCCGACGGGCAGTACTGGTTTTTCACCATGGAGCTGGTCCAGGGAGTTAACTTCCTGGAGTATGTGCGGCCGGGCTATCACGCCAGACGTGGCCCATCATCGCGAACAGCGACCCTGCGTAAGACGTCCGCAGGCGCCAGCACGGAATTGTTATCGGATTACGAAGCCGAAACCCGGCAGCTGGAGTCCATCACCGATCCAACCTTTGAGCGAGACTCCCCCGAACCTGCCTCCGGGCTGTCGCTCACCAGCTCGCGGCTGGATATCCATCGCTTGCGGGTGGCGCTGCGCCAGCTGGCTGAAGGACTACACGCCTTACATGAAACCGGGAAGCTTCATCGAGATATCAAACCTTCCAACGTATTGGTGACGAAGGAAGGGCGCGTAGTAATTCTGGATTTCGGGTTAGTGGCAGAAGTAGAAGGACGCGAACTTCACGATAGCCTCTCGCTCGCCGGCACGCCGGACTACATGTCGCCGGAACAAGGCGCCCAGCTTCCAATCTCTCGCGCCAGCGACTGGTATAGCGTGGGCGTGATGATCTACCAGGCAATCGCCGGCCGGCTGCCATTTTCGGGCAAGTATTTCGAAGTGATGATGAATAAGCAAAACTTCGATCCGCCGGCTCCGGCGGAGTTGATCCGAAATTGCCCCGACGATCTAAACGATCTTTGCATTCGGCTACTGCGCCGGCGACCCGAGGATCGTCCATCCAGCAGCGAGATACTGCGAATACTTGGGCACGGCAAGACAGGCTCGCGGCAGCAGTTGGCAGTACCTTCACCGGCCCAATCGACGCTGAGCCAGTCGCTGCCGTTTGTGGGACGCAGTAAGCAGTTGCGCGAGCTGGCAGCTGCGTTCGCGGCTACGAGGCTTGGCCAGACGGTTACGGTCTACCTGCACGGCAGCTCCGGGATGGGCAAGACGGCGCTGGCCCGTCATTTCCTCGATGAGCTAAGTGAGGACAACGCCGACGTCGTAATCCTAGAGGGACGTTGCTATGAACGCGAGTCGGTTCCTTTCAAGGCGCTGGACGGCGTAGTGGATAGCTTAACGAAGTATTTGCTGTCACTTCCCGATAACCGGGCCGAAGCGCTGATGCCTCGCGACGTGCAGGCACTCGCCCGTCTCTTTCCCGTGATGCTTCAGGTGGACTGTGTATTCAATGCGCCCCAACGCGAACAGGAGATTCCGGATCCATTCACGCTCCGGCGCAAAGCCTTTGGCGCCCTGCGCGAGTTGTTGGGTCGCATCTCTGACCGGCAGCCGCTGGTTCTTTATATCGATGATCTGCAATGGTCTGACGCTGACAGCACGACCCTGATTGAAGACTTATTGCGCGCGCCCGAGGCGCCGTCACTGCTTTTGCTATCGAGTTTCCGGACCGAAGACCTCCAAACGAAACCATTTCTGAAGTCGCTACTGGAGAAGACGGGCACGGAAAGTTGTCGGGAAGTGCTGGTCGGCGCGCTGTCAAAGACTGAATCATACGCGCTCGTGCGCGACCTGGTGGGCTCCAGCTTCACGGCCATTGAGCCATTTGCCGAAACCATTCTGCGGGAGGCGCGCGGAAATCCTTTCCTGCTGGAACAGCTGGCCCGTTACGCTTCAACCAGCGACCAAACCGCCACCACCGGCATCACGTTGGCCATGATGCTGGACGAGCGACTGCGGCACATGCCGGCCGGCGCTCGCCAGTTTGTGGATGCCCTGGCGGTTGCCGGGCGGCCCATCAATCCGGAGGTGGTCTACCAGGCGGCCGAACTTTCAGGTGACGAACAGCCCCTGGTGAGTTCGTTGCGGGCGGCCCAATTCCTGCGCACTGGTGGAGCGGAACACACGCTCGAGCTTTACCACGATCGGATTCGTCACACGCTGGCCAGTCAACTCGATCCAAAAAAAATAACCCAGATTCATCGCCGGTTGGCCCAGGCCATCGAAGGCCGGGGACTCGACGATCCTGAGGCGCTGTTTGAACACTACCTCGGTGCGGGGGAAAGGGTGCGCGCGGCTTCCCACGCAGCGGTGGCCGCCAAAAAAGCCGCCAGCGCCCTGGCGTTTGATCGGGCAGCCGGCTTCTATCGTCGTGCTTTGGAACTCGCGCCGGCCAGAGGCGCGGAGCTGGTCGAGCTCAAACGCGGATTAGCCGACGCTCTCGTAAATGCAGGCAGACCCGCGGAAGCCGCCCAGGCATATCTTGAAGTCGCCGAGGTGGCCTCGGCCGCACACAGTCTTGAGTTCAAGCGGCGGGCGGCCCAACAGCTACTGATGGGTGGTCATATCAAGGAAGGTCTGGAGCTCATTCGCACCGTGCTGGCGGCGGTTGGTTTTACCCTGCCGGCCGGCCCCAAGCGGGCGCTCTTTTCGCTGCTGCTCAAGCGGATTCAGATTCGCCTGCGAGGTTTGAGTTTCACTGAACGTGATGTCAGTGAGATTGCCGAAGTGGACTTGGTGCGCATCGACACCTGCTGGGCGGTGGCTGCCGGATTGGGCGCGGTTGACCTCATTCGCGGCGCCGACTTCCAAAGTCGTCATCTTTTGCTGGCCTTGAAAGCGGGAGAGCCTTTCCGGGTGGCGCGGGCCATGGCGTTTGAAGCCGCTCAAACCGCCTCCCGCGGAGCGCCGGCTCGAAAGCGCGCAGTGCAAATAGCCCAACGGGCCGAGGAACTCGCTCAGAAGGTGGGCCACCCCCACGCGATTGGACTTTCCATCTGGGCCAGCGGAGTGGCCGCCTATCTGGTGGGTCACTGGAAGAATGCTGCTTCACTGTGTGAGCGCGCTGCGGAGGTGTTGCGCGATCAATGCACCGGCGTCCCCTGGGAACTGACGATAGCGAATCGCTTCATGCTTAGCGCGATGCTCAATATGGGTGAAATCGGCGAAGTGTCCCGGCGGGCGCCGGTATTACTGGCGGCTGCGCTCGAGCAGGGGAACCTCTTCGGCGCCATGGATATTCGCACCAGGCTAAACCTGATCTGGCTCGCGGCGGACGATCCTACGCGGGCCCGGGCGGAAGTCATAGAAGCGCTGCGAGACTGGCCCCACGAGGGTTTTCACCTGCAGCACTACACCTCGATGCATGCGCTCGTGCAAATCGAACTGTATACGGAGGACGCGGAA
>DATKIS010000720.1:0-4118 GCA_035543975.1 Pyrinomonadaceae bacterium | reverse complement strand
TTCTTTTGTGTCGGCGAATCTCATAGCGGTAGTGGTTAGCAATCAGCAATCAGTAAACAGCAATAAGCAGTCAGCAATAGCAAGCAGCTTACGGCGAAGGCTAGGGGCGAATGGAGAACAAGAATCGGTTTAGCAATCAGTCATCAGTTAGGATTCAGCCTACTCGGCCCACCAGCACAACGCTTTCGTTCCGGCTGTTTGCTGACTGCCGATTGCTGATTGCTTTTTGCTCCTGCCTAGTCCGATCTCAACGCCTCAATCGGATCAAGCTTCGAAGCGCGCCAGGCGGGCCAGAGCCCGCTGACCACCCCCACAATCGATGAAACTCCAACCCCCAGCACTGCTGAGGCAGCGCTGATTAGCAGCGGAAATCCCATCGCTAAGGCCAGAACATAGGCTAGTCCGAAGCCGGTCACGACTCCAATTGCGCCTCCCAGCGCCGTGACCATCAGGGCTTCGATCAAAAACTGTGTGAGAATATCCTTCTGTCGAGCACCGACCGCTTTCCGAATGCCAATCTCCTTGGTCCTCTCCGTCACCGAAACCAGCATGATGTTCATGACCACGATGCCGCCAACCACCAGTGAAATTGCGGCCACCCCGATCGTAACCAGGTAGATGTTGGAGGTAGCTTTGCCGTAGAGATCGAGGAAGACGTCCTGGGTCTCAAGCGTAAAACCGTCGTCGGCGTCGCTAAAGCTTTTGCCACGGCGGTTGCGCATGATAGTGCGGACCTGGTCTTGAGTCTCTTCTAATTGAGCTGCCGACCCGGTCTTCACGAAAACCACCACCGAGCCGCGTCCGCCAAAAACTTTCTGGTAGGTGGAGTAGGGTATGTACACCAAATTGTCGCGCGAGAACCCGAAGATCTTTCCCAGCGGTTGCAACACCCCGATAATCAAAAACGGCCGGCCGGCAACGTGGATCTGTTGGCCCACTATCCGATCCGGCGCCTCACCCTTAAAAAGGTTTTGCGAGATGTCAGCGCCAACCACGCAAATCTCACGCGCGCTCTCGCCCTCGTTTTCATTCCACGTTCGACCGGCATCGATCGTGACGGCATCAATGTCGAACATCGCAGTCGGGGCGACGCCGCGGATGACCACGTTTTCCGACTTCTGGTCCAGGTGTTTGACGATTTCCGGGCGGCTGGCCGCGACACCGGCCTGGTAACACGAGCTGCAGGTGCGAAAGATGACTTCGGCGTCCTCCCGCGTCACATCTTTACGTTTGCTGAATTTGATGAAGTCTTCGCGCGAGGTAATTACCCGCGGTTGTTTGGAGATGGTAAATACTGTCGAGCCTTGCGAAGAGAAGGTCTGGGCAACTGTCTGGTCGAGACCCTTAATAATCGTGACTACGGAAATCACGGCTGAGACTCCCACCACAATTCCCATCAGGGTAAGGGCGGTGCGCAGCTTGTTCGTGCGCAAGCTGCCCAAAGCCACGAGAAACCCTTCCCAAAGCGCGGACAGACGAAGTAGAGAAAATCTACTTCGTCTGGTCGCAGGCACTGTCAGGGTAGGTGAAAGCCGGTTGGGCTCTCTTAGTCCCCGGGATTCCTCAGGGGCTTGGTTGCGGACTTCGTGGGAGACTTCATCGGGGGTCATCGCATGAAGAGAAGAACCCGGCTGCTGTTCCGGCAGTTACCTTATTTTCTCGTCTTTTTCTATCAGACCGTCGCGGATGGAAATCACCCGATGGGCCCTGGCGGCAATATCCGGCTCATGAGTGACCACGATGATCGTATTTCCTTCGCTGTGTAAGCGCTCAAAGAGGTCCATAATTTCATTGCTGGTGTGGGAATCGAGAGCGCCGGTCGGTTCATCAGCGAGCAGGATTGAAGGATGGTTGACGAGTGCCCTGGCAATGGCCACACGTTGGCGCTGGCCGCCGGAGAGTTCATTGGGACGGTGCGTCATGCGGTCCTCGAGGTCCACGGCCATCAGGGCCTTTTTGGCCATTTCGTGACGCTGCGACGATCCGATTCCACCGTAGATCAACGGAAGTTCCACATTGTGGAGCGCGGTGGCTCGGGCCAGGAGATTAAAGGTCTGAAAGACAAACCCTACCTCCTGATTGCGGATCCGAGCCAACTCGTCGTCGTCCATCTCGGAAACGTTCTTCGCGTTCAGCCAATACTCGCCTTTGCTGGGAGTGTCGAGACAGCCAATCAGATTCATCAAGGTCGACTTGCCTGAGCCAGACGGACCGATGATCGCGATGTACTCGCCCTTGGGAATGTCGAAGGAAACACCATGTAGCGCGTGCACCTCTTCCGAGCCCATCTGATACGTCTTCCATATCTCCCTCATGGAAATAAGAGAGTTGGGGTTGTGCCCGGTACCAGCCGCTGTGGGCGCCGGCATGGTCGCTGTGACTGGAGGAGAGACGAGTGTAGCGTCGCTCATTTAGCTACCCCCGTTTGCATTGTCGCCGCCTGGTTTGCGGACCTGGCGCTTCACCGCCATGCCATCTTTCAAGGTTTTCAAGACGCGGCTGGGACCTCTAACGATTTCCATGCCTGACTGAACGCCACTGGTAATCTCAATGTCGGCTTCCCCGGTGATGCCGGTGGTCACCTCGATGAACCTCACCTTGTTACCTTCCAGCAGGTAGACGCCTTTGACGCTCTTGGGCTTCTCGTTCGCCTGTGGTGCAGGAGTGCTGCCGGCTACCGTAGCGGCTGGGGAAGCGGCAGGAGTGGGCGCCTTCTCGACGATTGCTTCCAGCGGCACCGCCACCACGTTGTTCTTGGTCTTGGTCGTGATGGTCGCCGTGGCGCTCATTCCCGGACGTAAACCATTTCTAACTTCGTCGGGCATGTCGCGGAGTTCGACGGTCACCTTGAACTCTTTCGCTTCCTGTACATTTACGCGATTGGAAAGTCCGCCCTGGGTGTCTGACTTGGAAACCGCCAGGGGGTTCTTTTGCGTTACCACTGCAGCGATCTCTTTTTCTCCCAAAGCGTCTACTTTTACCTTTACGTGCTGGCCGACTTCGACGTTGGAAATCTCTGTCTCGTCAACATTGACCTCAACATTGATGGTCGACATGTCAGCGATCGTCATCAGCGGAGTGGATGAAAGTTGGGACACCGCGTACTCACCGACGCGGGTAGGGATGTCAGCGATGACCCCAGTGAGCGGTGAAAGCTGGGTCGCTTTTGAACGCTGGCTGGTTTGTCCGCGCAGCAAAGCCGACTGCTGATTGGCGCGCATCTCAGATGACTTGATGCTGGTTTTTGCTTCCTGGACCGCCACCTTTTGCAGGTTGTACCTTTCCTGCGATTCCTTCACGGCAATTCTTTGAGTTTCCAGATTCGCCCGAGCTGTTTGCAAGGCAATCTTTGCCTGGTCGAAACGGTCGCGAGCAGCGTCATAATCAGACCGCGAGGCAACTCCGGCCTCGATCAAATCGCTGTTCCGCTTCAGTTCGCGTTGGGCAGTGTTCAAATCGACCTGCGCTCGATCGACCGAAGTTTGCAAGGAAACCAGTTGCTGGCGCGCCGATGCCACCGAAGCTTCGGAGACAACCAGACCCTGCTGAGCAGACGCCACGGCATTTCGCGCATTCTGAATGTCATTTAGAGCGCCCTGGGCCGCTGCCCATTGCGCTTCCTGGCTCGACTGCAGCTGGGTGGGATCCACGCGCACCAGCGGCGTACCTTGTTTTACCTGGTCGCCCGCGTTGACGTAGATTTCCTCGATTCGGCCCGGCACCTCACTCGTCAACTTGATGTAACGAATGGGTCTCACCTCGCCAGAGGCGGTCACCGTCTGCCGTAACTCCGGTTTCACTTCCAGCTTAACTGTCGTAACCTCAGCTTCTTCTTTGCGGCTGGCCAGAACGCTGACGATAACGATTATCCCCAATAATGCTACGGCCGAAGCCGCAATAATAATCTTCTTCTTTCGAGTTAGAGCCATAACTAGTTCCTTCGGTCGGTTTTGGTAGTTCTTACGGTCAACAATTATTTAATTTTGCACAAAAAACAGGCGGATGTCGAAACTCCGTTTGATTCGCCTAACTCTTACGTCAAGAAACACTAAACAGTTTCAAGAAAGCAGGAAGCAGGAGGCGGGAGGCGGGAGGCAGGAGGCAGGAGGCAGGAGGCG
>DATKIS010000719.1:0-2387 GCA_035543975.1 Pyrinomonadaceae bacterium | reverse complement strand
GAGGGCGATTACGTGACCAGGCAAACGGTGCTTGGTTACGTCGGCACGACCGGTAATGCCGCTGGCACCCCACCGCATCTTCACTTCGGTGTTTACGCTCCCGGCGGACCCGTGGATCCGCTACCGCTGCTCAGCGATCGCCCCGCTCCTCCAAAGCAAGCAGCGGACACTCAGCCTAAAAAACAACCAGACAAGGCGACCAGACGACCCACCAAACAACCCTAACAAGTACTAAGTCTTGTTCGGGCAGTTCGTGTGGTTTCGTGGATCGTTTCTGTTCTTTTTTCGTTGCTCCCCTTCCAACCTCAGGCCAGGGGCGTAGAATAAGCCCCATGCGATATCCAAACTTTGCGACGTTTGCGAGACTCCTGTTTTTGAACGGGATCTTGATTGGCTCTCTGGCCGCTGGAGTTCAAGCGCAAACTCCGGCAGAGGAGAAGGCGGCGTCACTCCGCAGTCAACTGAGCGAAGTTGCGGCGAAGCAGGCCGAGTTGCAAACGCGGCTGCAGCAGTTGGACGAGAATCTGAAGGCGGAGAACATCGAGCGGAGTCTGGCTGGGGTCGGTAGCACCCGTCCCGAAGATTTGCGCGAGCAGAAACGTCGGCAACTGGAGATCGAGCGAAACGGGGTGAAAGCCCAAATCGATATTTTGGCCCGTAGCCACAGCCGGCTCGAGACTGCGATCGCGCAAGCCGATGCTGAAGCTTACCGGCAAAGCGCCGCACCGGTGCCGGTGGTTACCTCAACCTCGGGAGTGGCTTCACCCGCTGGGCCTTCCCTCGAACCGACCAACGAAACCACAGTTCCGGCCAGGGCGCCAAGAGTCCGGAAGAAAAAACGAAAGAAGGTAAAGCGCGCTCATCATGCGCTTTCTGCTTTGCCCCCAAAAGAGCGGGGCGAGCCCGCCTTCCTCACCCCGAGCTTGTTGGAGTTTAGGTTAAGTCCAAGATTGAACGGCCTTCAGTGTAAGCAATCGAGCATGGTGAGAGTCTCAGCGTGAAGGTGGGTTTGCCCCCGCTGGCATTTGCTCGGAGTCTAAAATAATCTTTCCCGCCCTTTTCTCCTGCCGGCGCGTCTGAATAACATCCTGCTCGGAAGGTCCTGTATCGCAATCTTGCGGTTGAATCTGAATGCCAATCACGCTGAAGACCCGTCTTTGCTTTGTCTCCCGAACCGGAGTGCGCGCCGCCGGGGCCATGGTTGTTGCCCTTCTCACTACAGCTCTGAGTCTTGTTCCAGTACAAGCCCAAGACGACAAGGCCGTACCGACAGAGGTCATCAAAGTCTATTCAAACCTGGTGAGTGTCCCCGTGATCGTCAGTGATCGGAATGGTCGATACATCTCAGGGTTAAAGGAAGAAGACTTCAAACTTTACGACAACAGCGCTGAGCAGAAGCTCGCCTACTTCGACTCTGCTGAAGCGCCGCTCAATGTGGCGCTCCTGCTCGACACCAGCAGGAGCACTGAAGGCGTGATCGATGATATTCGCAAGGCAGCCAGGAGTTTTCTCAAAGATCTAAGGCCACAGGATCGCGCCATGGTCGTCAGTTTTGATTACGCGGTTCACAAACTCTCGCCCCTCACCAGCGATCGCAAGATTCTGGAACGGGCCATCAAAGACGCTCAGGTGGGTGAGTACTTCGGCACGATGCTCAACGATGCTTTGTTGGACGTGATTGACCGTGATCTGAAGTCGGTTACCGGGCGCAAGGCAATCGTCTTGTTAACTGACGGCGAAGATGCCGGCAGCCGCGCTTCTGCGGATGAGGTGTTGTCCTATGCCACTGAATCGGATGCGATGATTTATTCGATCTATTACGAGCCGTCACTGCAGCGCCGGCGGGCTGGGCCGTTCAGGCGTCGGGGCGGGATCTTCGGCGGTCGCGGTCCGATGCGGGACAGGTTTCCGCGGCCACGGCCCGGCCGGCCAGACCGTCAGGATCGTCGGGAGCTCCGGGGCGAGTTTGCGATCGAATTTCTCACCAGCCTGTCAGAAGTTTCGGCTGGACGCTTTTACGAGAGTGAGACAACCGACCTAAAGAAAACATTTATGCTGATTGCGGAAGAACTGCGTAACCAATACCGCCTGGGTTTTTACCCCGATGAGTTGGCTCGAGACGGCAGCCTGCATCAGTTAAGAGTCAAAGTTGACAGGGCAGATGTCGCGGTCAGAGCGCGCACGCAATACCGCTCGACGGAGTTGGATTCATCGCAGAAAGACTGAACGGTTTATGTTCTACACACTTTAGAGCCACTTGCAAAACTCGTCGAACCAGAGACTAGAGAGACAAATCGCGAGAACCATGGAATGTTTTGAATTACGCTGAAAGCGTTGGCTAATTCCAGCCCCGGGTTGCGCTTTTGGCAACCCGGGGAAACGGGTTT
>DATKIS010000718.1:0-3069 GCA_035543975.1 Pyrinomonadaceae bacterium | reverse complement strand
AAATACTTCGGAGGACTTCAGCAGTTGGCCATCGTTGTCGGAAACGGAGACGCGCAGGTTGATGGCATCCACTCCTGGCAGCTGTTCGTAGCGGATGGTGTATCGGCCGTCAGCGCTGGTTGTGTCTTCACCCAAACGGACCGGGCCCGCCTCCGACTCGTGCACCGCGCCTACACTCATGCTTCGCAGAGGGAGTCCATCCTCACGTCGGACCCGGCCACTGACGATGAACGAACGTGGTGGCGCCGGTGGCGCCGGTTCTGCCGGCTCATCCAGCACACCCAATTCCTTGAGCACTCGGTTGAGCTCTTTGGCGGTGGGCTCGTCTACTTCGCCATTGGGTTGGATATGCCGCGTCTGCTGGAAAATGCTCAACAGCTTCTGGGTTGTGTCGTGATAGACCTGCGCGGTGCGTTCGATCCTGAGTTTGACTGATAACGCCACGCGTTGGATCGGGTCGTTGGCCAGGATGATGCCGCGGTCCATGAAGAGTTGCAGCGCGTCTTGTAGATCGGCGACGGCGGCGCCTTGCATGCCTGGTTGCAATGGAAAGATGATCTTGTTCATGGTTATTCCTTTGTGTGTTTGCGGATGCAATCTTTTTGACAACCAAATTGATGCCCCGACCAACGCATCAGATCCTCTAAACTCGTCCTTCGCCCGTTGGCGAAAACAACTTATGGTTACCTCTTGGGCAGGTAATCGGCTTCACTTTGAGTTAATCCATTTCAGTAGTGCTTCTCGGTCATCCTTTTTAGGCGGCAGGTCCGGCGCGTTTGGCATGCTGTTACAACCAGTTCTAAAGCTCCGCTGAATCCTTTCGTCGAGCGCTCCGCCCGCGCCATGGCACTGATCACAAAAGGCATTGATATTCCGCCCCGCTTGGTATTCCTTGATTGCTCGATCAGCACGCTTTTGGTCACCTACAAAATTCTTATCCATGTACATTAGGTAAATGATTCCCGCCTCAGCCACTACAACCCAGGTGAGCGGGTTGGACGCCAAAGGAACGATGACGTGCTTGACAACCGCTGGCGCAACATATTTAGTCATCAGTATCCCAAACACCGCTTCACCTTCGGTTCTGCCTGTAACGCCTCCCAGTTCAGGAACCAGAGTCATCCCAATATTCAGTGCGACATTTCCGGCAAACTCCTTCGGATTGTCGGATTGAATGGCTGCCGTACCGACATCAAAAAGCACGCCGACAGGAACCCCACCGCCACCGCCACGTGGCGAACTTCGCGGGGCGTGTGGTTCCATCGGTCCCAGTTCGGGAACATCGGGCTTGATGCCACGTGCTGCCAAGTTTTCACGTACATACGGCCCAGGGTTCTTGATGCCTGCCTTATGAGCATCGTCTACCTGGTGAGCATAGTTGTGCCCGGTTCCGACGGTCCCCGCGTTCCCCCTCACGGCATTGAGGTTGTTCGTGTTGAGGGCTTCAAAAGGGTTCTTTGCGAGGTGATCGAATTCGTGATGGAGTTGGGTGTTGTCGAGGGTAAAGCCCGCCGCAGCAGCGAGTTTTCCAAACTCAGTACGAACCTGACCGTAGGTTGTCCGTGCATAGTTGATTGAGGATCCGGCCACGTTGTTTGAGCCTAACGAACCCGTTGGACTGACACGAGTTGCAACTTCCAACTTGAACGCCTTGACTGTGTCGGCGTAGGTAGTGGTCCCAAGGCCTGGACCGACAGTATCGATTACCGCCTTCTCCCAAAGAGCGCCCACTCGGGGATCATTCCCAATCAGACCGTTCAGCGGTGTTTTGCCATCTGTGCCGGATGTGTCGTGAAGCACAATCGGATTACTACGGCAGTATTGGTAGACGCAGATACCGTCGACGAGCCCTTGAGGGTCGGGTGAGATCCAGCGACCTAGCCACGTCGCGAGGTATCGCGCCCCGTGGTAATTGAGCCCACTCTCATCGTCCCGCTCCATTCCGGAATAGCGATAACGCTTCAGTTCGACTTCGAGCGCATTTCGCCCAGCGTGATATGACGTGCTGCCGTAGGGGTAATATTCCTCGTAGGAAATCATCCGTGCTGTCTCATCCAATTCCAGCGATGCGGAACCTAAATGGTTGCCGAACTGGTAACGGATGAGCGCAGCTGCTACCGGTGTATCCGTGCGGGTTTCCACTAACGCGATCCGCTGCTTGTCATCCATGATGTGCAGCGTCTCTCGTTCCAGCTTCACCGTCTCCCCATCGCCTTCATACTCACGATAGACTTCGAAGCCACCCAGATAGATACGTTCCTTCATGCGCCGGGGTGGTTGACCCGCACCTGCCTGCGTCTCGGTCGTCTTACGCAGGCGCTGCCCAGTCCCGTCATAGACGTAATGAGTAGTTTCCGGCGTGCCGCTATTGTTAACGACCTGCTTGGAAGTCGCCTGGAGTTGGTCGCGGAAGTCCCACTGCATCAGCGGCAGATGCGGCATGCGCGTCATGTTGCCGTGTGGGTCGTAGAGATACTTGGCGGAGAAGACTCCATCGCCATCACCGGGCAGGCTGGTGGCGCGCAGCCGGTTATTGGTGGCTTCGTAGTCGTAGCGCCGCGTCCATGAACCATTCGCGGCGCCCAGCGCGCCAGCCTGGTGGATCATTCGCAGGATATTCCCCACTGGATCGTAATCGTATTTTTCGGTGTAGATGCGCATCGCCACGGCGTCAGTTGGCAGGGGATGATTCATCCGCGGCGCATCGTCCTCGTTAACCTGGGGCGACGCGTTTTGCCCGATGTGTTCCCTTCCCGTGGCGCTCATCAGCCGGTAGATCGCGTCGTACTCGTAGTCAGTCGACGGCTCAACCTTCTGACCGTTGAAGAAAATCGTCTGCTGGGCATCATCGCGGATGCGGGTGATGTTTCCGACGGGATCGTAGAAGTAGCTCAGATTCTGGATTCCACCGCCCGGAGGATCAGGCGGGTTGGGCCGGTCATCGGCAAAGCCGGCTCCGCGGTCGGTGAGCAGATGGGCCAGCCGGAAGGTCAGCGGCTCATACTCGTAAGTCGTCGTGACGCCGTTGCCGTAACGAATCCGCGTGCGCTGGCCTTTGGCGGTGTAATC
>DATKIS010000717.1:0-2019 GCA_035543975.1 Pyrinomonadaceae bacterium | reverse complement strand
CCCGACATTCTGGCGGAGATTTATCAAGCCAACACGGAACGATGGGCCAATACCTAACCGAAGCGACGCCGACACCTTTCCTGAAGGTGCTTGGGGTAAATGTGAGCCGCGTTGATTACGCGGCGGCGGTCGACGTGATTATCAGCGCTGCCAAAGAACGCCGCAGCTTTGGCGCGACGGCACTGGCTGTGCACGGTGTGATGGAAGCGCATCGCGACGATGGGTTTACGACCCAGGTCAATCGCCTGCAGCTGATTGCTCCCGACGGGCAGCCGGTGCGTTGGGCACTGAATCTGCTGGGTGCCCGGGAGTTGAAGGATCGGGTCTACGGCCCAACCCTCATGCTCAAGGTTTGCGAGCAGGCAGCGGCAAACAAGTTGCCGATCTTTCTTTATGGCAGCACGCAAACCGTGCTTGATCGACTCAGCCGCAACCTGCAGTTGAAATTCCCCGGGCTGGTGGTCGCGGGTGTGCAAGCCGACCGCTTCCGGGATGCCACGCCCGAGGAAGATGAACAGGATATCCGGACGATTGAAGAATCCGGCGCGCGCATCGTCATGGTCGGACGCGGCTGTCCGCGGCAGGAAAAATGGGTGGCTGGACATCTCGGAAAGATTGATGCGGCGATGATTGCGGTGGGCGCAGCCTTCGACTTTCATGCGGGAACATTGCCACAGGCCCCAAAGATTCTTCAGGACTACGGACTCGAGTGGCTCTTCCGTCTGGTAAATGAACCCACGCGTCTTTGGCGGAGATACCTCATCCTGAATCCGCTCTTTGTGTGGAACTTCAGCCAGCAGCTCATCAAATCGAAAATTGCCTAAGCGCACTCGTTCAGCGTCTCAGAACTCCAGCCGATGATGAAACCAACATTGCTCCTTCACAAATTGTGGCGGCGGGTTCCCGAGTCTTTCAAAGGGAGGCTGAAAGGCTTTTATCCCGTCATCACACTGCGGACCTGGCTGGCTCGACGGCGTTGGCAAGGGGCTACCCACGATGAGATTTACGATCAGGAATACTTCCATTTCGTCGATCGCACGACTAAGCAAAGCGCCGAGGTTATCGCGGATTCGCTGGTGCGGGCATTTCAACCAGCAACGGTGATTGACGTTGGTTGCGGGACCGGGGCATTGCTGGACAGTCTACGCGCCCGCGGGGTAGCCGTGAGAGGCTTGGAGTATGCGCAGGCCGCGTTGGAGTTTTGTTGGGCGAGGAAGCTGGAGGTGTTGAAGTTTGATGTCGAGTCTGACCCATTCCCGGATTCGATGAAGGCAGATTTGGTGATCAGCATGGAAGTTGGCCACCAGTTGCCCCAGGCGAGCGCCGGCCGATATGTCGACTTGCTATGCAGCACGGCGCCCCTGGTGGTTTTCTCTTCGGAAATCCCCGGCGGGGGAGACAAACTACCGCGTAATGAAAGGCAGCACACCTACTGGATTGAGAAGTTTGAAGAGCGTGGCTACCGGTTTGAGGAAGGCCGCGCCTTGCAATGGCGAAAGGAGTGGAAAGAGCGCGGCACCGCCAGCTGGTTCTCTCGCAATGTGATGATCTTTGCGCGGTGCGAGAACTAACCACGAACTGCAAGATCGGCCCTCGACCAAAGCTTATTTCAGCTGACTCCTCTACAATAATCCGCATGACTCCACCGACCTTCGAGGACATCCAAACTGCCCGCGAGTTTGTCGCCCGCTATCTGCCCGCGACCCCGCTTGCTCCAATCGCACGACTTTCCGACGAGCTTGGCTTTGACTACTACGCGAAGTGCGAAAATCTGCAACCGGTTGGCGCGTTCAAGGTTCGCGGCGGAGTGAACCTGGTCGGCACAGCGTCCGATGAGGAAAGGCACGCCGGGTTGGTCTCGGCTTCCACCGGCAACCATGGCCAGTCGATCGCCTACGCCGGACGTTTGTTTGGCGCGCGAGTGATCATCTATGCGCCAGCTGAGAATGTTAACCAGACAAAGATGCAGGCCATGCGCGACCTCGGTGCAGACGTTCGCTTGCACGGCCGCGATTTCGA
>DATKIS010000716.1:0-4416 GCA_035543975.1 Pyrinomonadaceae bacterium | reverse complement strand
CTATTACCTGGGCCTACAATCTGACCCCCAACCAGGAGAAAACGGCGACTCCTAACGGATCAACTCTCGGCGGTGAGATGACCGTAGTAAATCCTGGTGTCGTACTCGAAATCGACTATGCCCCCACGCTGACGAGTCCTGAATATCTCCTCAAGCTCCGACATCATTGGGTCAAAACTGGGATCGCCCGGCTCGGGTGTGTACGAAGAGGAGCGCGTCCTGCCCATTAGCGCCTCGAAGTCGAAATGCTGGGCATTGTCCAGGCTCCGTAGTTTGTAGGTCTCGGGCTCGTAGAAACTACTAATGTCGGGAGCTACATTCTCATGCCTAATTTTTTCGTAGTCAGTGCCGTAGCGAAGTAGCAGATTCTCGTAGTCCCGCAAGAATGGGCTGGCATCGAGCCGGCGTTCATTCCAAACCAGCACCACCCAACCCCCAGGCTTCAGGATTCGCTTAAATTCGCGCTTGGCTTTTGCCTGATCGAACCAGTGAAACGCCTGGCCGGCGGTAATGAAGTCAAGGCTATCGGGTTCCAAAGTGGTCGCTTCGGCAGTCGCGTCGATGCTCACGAATCTCGGAAACTTGGCGAGGTCTCGTTCGGCAAATTCACGCATCGGGGAGTTTGGCTCAATGCCAAATACCCTATTCCCGTTTCTTAAGAACATCTCAGCCAATATCCCGGTGCCCGAACCGACGTCGGCGACTATTGACGCGTCAGTGAGTCCACCATCGACCGCCAAAATTGCCAGCAGCTCAGCGGGGTAGCCAGGGCGATATTTCGCGTAGCTCTCAGCCCGGTTGGTAAAGCGGGTGACGGAATTCTTCATGATTTCGACGGCCAAACAGTTTTTTGAAAGTCGCCCAAGGCTTAGGTCTTCTTCGCGTTGAGATTAATCAGGAACGCGATGAAGAAGATCAGAAGGCTCCCATACAGCAGAACCAGGTTGGAGAGCGTGATAAGCCGGCTAAACATGAAATACCCCTCGCCATAAAACCGGGCAGTGAACATTACCTGTTGGAGGAGGGCGAGTAAGAGGCTGAGAGCCAAACCTACAATTGCGAGAGCGGTAGCAATCTTGAGAAACATTATTCAGCTCCTATTGTTTTCCGAATCTGCTCGTGCGCGAGGCAGGAGCCCTTCTACTTCAATAAGGTGATTCCAGTCAACGAGAGCTATAGGACCTATAAGAGCCATAGGTTCTATTCTTTCAGAGTTCTGCTAGCGCGGCGGGACAACCGAACCGGTAAACCCTTTGGGCGGCGGCGGTGAATATTTGGCTAGCACGCGAAACGCGAGCAACAACGCCAGTACAAACCCAAAGGTAACCGGCAAACGCGTATCCGACTTTACCAATAGCCAGAAGTGAAGCGCACCCGCTATACCGGCCGGATAAATCAGTTTGTGCAACAGGCTCCAGCGTTTGCCTCCCAGCCTCCTGGTCATTTTGTTAGTTGACGTTATCGCCAGCGGCAGCATCAGGAAGAAGGCCAACATTCCCAAGGCAATAAATGGCCGGGAAACCACATCGCCGGGCACGCTCTTGATATTGAAGAACCGATCAAAGCAGACGTAGGTCACGAGGTGTAGGAAACCATAGAAGAATGCGAACAAACCAAGCATACGCCGGAATCGAACCAGCCAGTTCAATCGGGTAATCGTTCGCAGCGGAGTGACTGCCAAAGTTAGCATGAGGAAAACTAAGGTCAGCATACCCGTTGTTCGGGTGACAAACTCCAACGGATTAGCGCCGGCGCGTTTGTGGTAAACGTCCCAGAGCATCAGCGCCAGCGGTACGAGCGCGTTTATGAACAGGAGGGACTTTGGGAATCGGGTGTCTTTCATTTTGCACGACAGTTCAGCTTATCAATAGAACTAGATTTTCCATTTCTCATTTCTCATTTGCCATTGTCGGAATTTGCTCCGCTGCTGTTCAAATTCCGGGAGCAGATTCCGGCGGCAAACTCCGGTAGCGAAAATTCCGCTGCTTCAAATGGCAAATGAGAAATGCCAAAAATGATATATGGAAAATCTTCCCTTCCCTCACCACCGTTTCCGTCCAACTCTAAAAATCCCGACGCAGATCCATCCCGGTGTAAAGGCCGGCGACTTGCTCAGCATATCCGTTGAAAAGCAGTGTCGGTCGTGCACTGAAGCTCGATTCGCCAATCCGATGCTCCTGAGCCTGGCTCCACCGCGGGTGCGGCACGCTCGGATTCACGTTGGAATAAAAGCCGTACTCACCCGGCGATTGGATATTCCAGGTTGTGGGAGGTTGCTCCGCCACCAGACTTATCTTCACCACTGACTTGATGCTTTTAAATCCGTACTTCCACGGTACCACCAACCGGATAGGAGCACCGTCTGCCGGGGGCAGAGTCTCCCCGTAGAGGCCGGTAGCCAGGATAGTGAGGGGATGCATAGCCTCATCAAGGCGAAGCCCCTCAACGTAAGGCCAGTCAAGTACGCCGGTGTTCTGGTTTGGCATGCGCTTGGGATCGAAAAGGGTTTGAAACGCCACGTACCTTGCTGCTGAAGTAGGTTCGACTTTGGCGAGAAGCGCGGCCAGCGGGAATCCGACCCAGGGAATAACCATCGACCACCCTTCCACACAACGGAGCCGGTAAGTGCGATCCTCCTGTGGAAACTTCAAAAGCTCATCCAGATCAAACGTTCTCGGTTTATTCACCAGGCCTTCAACCGAAACCGCCCAGGGTTTGGTCACGAAACCTTTCGATTCGAAGGCCACCGATCTCTTATCCGTCGAGAATTCATAGAAGTTGTTGTAATTGGTGATGTCTTCGATAGATGTCAGCTTCTCGTTTACCGTAAAGCCCTGGCGCAGTCTATCGTCAGTTGGGGGTTGGGTAATGCTCGTCAGCTTCTCGCCAGCCGGCTTCTCGGCCGCCGGGGCGTTTAGTTTCCGATAGAGAAGTCCCGTGGCGACGGTTGTACCCGCCAGGGCCGCACCCCGCATGAACAAGCGGCGGTTCAGAAACGTCTCCTTGTCCGTAATCTCGCTGGACTTAATGACTTTTAGTTTACTCATCGTTCTGCCAAGCCTGCTCGCTTCAGACGCCAACCGATTATCTTCAGTGAATATACGGCTACCAGTCCCCTTTGGTTTTGATGGAGCGGCTTACACCAATGTTTCATCGCTGTTTAGAAAGTGGTCTTGTCCGCCGCCCCACTCTGGGCATCAGGCCCTCGTCTAAACTCAACACCAAACAGCCAACTTGCTGACGGAAGGCCTCCGATGAGACGGCTAACACCTGGATTTTCCATTTGACATTTCTCATTGGTCATTTGATTTACTGGTTTCCTTACAATGACAAAGGAAAATTGAGAACTGTCATATGGAAAATCTGACCGGTTCGTCTGAGCCTAAAGGATTTCTCGCTTGAGTCATTCAGGTTCGAAAGACTAGTATCCCACGGTCTTTTTCCTTCATGAAACGCTGGAGGCTTTCCCGGGATGGGTGATCCGACGCATTCGCAGTCAGGCGAGGTTGTTCCGCAGGGAGACGCGCCCGAACCGCAGCTCCGCGGTAAGTTAATCCGCTGGGCAATTATCCTTGGGGTGGGCTTCGCGATCGCCCTGGCGCCGATTCCCAGTGGGATAACGGTCGCATCCTGGCGGCTGCTAGCCATCTTTGCGGCCACGATTGTAGGATGCATCCTGCGGCCAATCCCCGGCGGCGCGATGGTACTACTCGGTATCTGTGCCCTGGCGCTCACCGGCGCGCTCCCAATTCGCGATGCGCTTGGCGGTTATGCCGACCCAATAGTCTGGCTGGTGCTGGCCGCCTTTTTCATCTCCCGGGCCATGATCAAAACGGGATTGGGACGCCGGATCGCTTTCCACTTTATTCGGGCTATCGGTCATCACTCCCTTGGACTCGGTTACGCCCTAGTCTCAACCGACTTTCTTCTGGCCAGCATTATCCCCTCCACCGGCGCGCGCTCCGGCGGCGTGGTGTTTCCTATAGCTAAGAGTCTGTCGGAGGCCTACGAGTCAAAGCCCGGCCCCACGGCGGGCCGTCTCGGCGCCTTTCTGATGGTGTTGTGCTACCAGTGTGACGTCATCATCTGCGCCACCTTCCTGACCGGGCAAGCTTCAAATATCCTGATTGCGAAGTTTGCCCAGCAGGTAACAGGCATTGAGTTGACCTACACGAGCTGGTTATTGGGTTCAATCGTCCCGGCAATCGTTTCCCTCCTCGTCGTACCCCAATTGCTTTATCGCGTGTTTCCGCCAGAAATAAAACGCACCCCGGCCGCGGCTGAGTTTGCCCGGAACGAACTACAGCGAATGGGGCGAATGAAGTGGGAAGAGAAACTTCTGCTGGCTGTCTTTGTTGTGGTCGCAGCCACCTGGATGATTCGCGGGCTTGCCGGAGCGATTCCGTCCGTAGCCAC
>DATKIS010000715.1:0-3738 GCA_035543975.1 Pyrinomonadaceae bacterium | reverse complement strand
ACCGTTGGGTTCGCGGGCCGTGACATCCAGAAGAAAGGCCTCGTTCCCGGGGCCGCGCACGTCGGACTGGATCTGACGCCGGTGGTGGGCACCGCCAAAAACATCGTCGAGATTTTCACCGGAGATCTAATCCCCGACAAGCCGCCTAAGACGCCTCCAGCTTTGGTTCCCTCGCCAGCGGGGGCAAGTCCACCTTCCCAACCTGAGAGTCCTTCAAACCTGTACGGTAGGTCCCACGTTAAAGGCCCTTCCAGCAAGAATTAGAACAACAACGGGAATCAGATCGAGGTCAGGAAGGCGGGCCTTGTCTCCGCTCTTCGATGAGTTTAAGTATCTTTTGAACTGTAAACCTAAGACGCAGAGATGGGCGGACGCTCAGTGAAAGGGCGTGCCGTTTCATATGCGTGGCCAAGTCTAAGGAGGGTCGGTTCTGACCAATAGGCGCCGAGGAGTTGGAAACCAATTGGCAGCCGGTTTGATGAAAGCCCACACGGAACGTTCAGCCCGGGGATGCCAGCGAGATTTGCGGTGACGGTATAGATATCGTTCAAATACATGGCCAGCGGGTTGTCGACCTTCTCACCAATCAGAAACGCGGGCGTCGGCGAAGTCGGGGTGATGATCGCGTCGCAGCTTTCAAACGCCTTGCCGAAGTCGTCCTTGATCAACGAACGCACCTGTTGAGCTTTCCGATAGTAGGCATCGTAGTAGCCCGCGGAAAGCACGTAGGTTCCTAACATGATGCGGCGCTTGACCTCAGGCCCGAAGCCCTCTTCGCGCGTCTGGCGGTACATCTGGCGGAGCTCAGGCGCGTTCTCCGCCCGAAATCCGTACCGCGCTCCATCAAAGCGGGCCAGGTTGGAGGAGGCTTCGGCCGTGGCGATGATGTAGTAAACCGCGATGCTGTACTTGGCATTTGGCAGTTCGACGTCAACGATCTCAGCGCCTAGATCGCGATACACATCAACGGCCGCGCGCACGGAGTCGCGCACCTCGCCGTCCAGTCCTTCGCCAAAGAGTGACTTGGGAAACCCGATCCGCGCGCCCTTAATGTCGTTCCCGAGTTTGGCGAGGTAATTCGGCACCGGAACATCTGCGGTAGTTGCGTCATGAATATCGCGCCCGGCAATTACGCCCAGCACGCACGCTACATCACTGCTGCTGCGAGCGAAGATGCCGACCTGATCGAGCGAAGATGCAAAAGCCACCAGACCATATCGTGAGTTACGTCCGTAGGTAGGTTTCAAACCGACCACGCCGCTCAGCGAAGCTGGTTGCCTTACCGAGCCGCCGGTGTCAGAACCGAGCGCCACGGGCACGATTCCGGCCGCCACAGCGGCGGCTGAGCCCCCTGAGGAACCGCCGGGCACGCGCAGGGTGTCCCAGGGATTCTTGACGGGGCCAAACGCCGAATTCTCGTTTGACGATCCCATGGCAAACTCATCGCAGTTGGTTTTGCCCATGACGATGGCCCCTGCGCCGAGCAGGCGTTCAATTACGGTTGCGTTGTAGGGCGGGTGATAGTCACCCAGAATGCGTGACCCGCAGGACGTTTGCATCCCCTGCACACAGATGTTGTCTTTGATGGCGATCGGTATTCCGCCGAGCGGCAAGCTAGAGGCGTTGGCGCTTTCATCTGCGCGCTTCAGGGCACCGGCACGATCAATCTCCAGAAAAGCATTGAGCGTTCCATTCAAGGTCTCTGCTGCCGTGACCGACGCTTCCACCACCGCGCGTGCCGTTGTTTCGCCGTTATCGATCCGGTTTCTCAACGTTTCAATACTGTTTCTGGTATCAGTCATCTCATCTACTGTCTGCCCACTGCCCACTGCCCACTGCTTACTGCTCTCCGATCTTCACAGCACCTTAGGCACCCGAAAATGTCCGGAGGCCGCATCCGGCGCCTCGGCCAGTGCAGTCGTTTGTCCGAGGGAGGGTGTGGCAATATCGTCCCGAGCCGAGTCTGTGCGTTCGCCTGCGGGAGTAAGTCCGCCCAGCGCGGGCTCGACGGTGCTGGTTGCCAGGGCATTTAGTTGCTCGACATACGCAACGATCTCGGCCATTTGCGGCGCGAAGACCTTGAGCTCCTCGGGCGTGATTTCGAGGTGAGCCAACTGCGCTACTTTTTCAACGTCAGATTCGTTAATTGGCATAGATCAGATGTCAGATGTCAGATTTCAGATGTCAGATTTCAGATGTCAGATTTCAGATCTCAAAACCAAAACTCAAAACGCACAACTTGAGATCGTCAAACTAAGTGCTCATCACTCATCACTCATTACTCATAATCACTCATCACCATCCCCGATCGCGAGGCCTTCTCTATTCGCCTAACGCAGCTACTCGCTGCGCCGAGAAAAGCCCGGCGCAACTTCGCGTCGCCAAGCCCGGCTGCGGCCGTCACCAGCTCGCCGGGAATCGGGTAGTCAGCGAGGGCCTTCCTGGGACCTTCCCGTTTCACTCTCGCCTGCGTCAGGCGGTCTGGATCAATACGCCATTCGATAAACTTCACCAGCGGCCGGCCCAACATCGAGTTGAGTCGAAAAATTAATTGAGCCCGCATCGGCTCGAGTTGCCGCCGCCAGATGTTGTCCTCGATGACAACCACCAACTGTTGATTTTCGAGTTGCACCGGGACTGTCTGATTGCTCAAAGCCTCCCCGACAACATGCTTCCAGGCCGCGATGCACGCAGCTTCAGCAACGTCTTTGGAATTGCCTGCCGCCGCGAGAATCGCCGGGAGAGTCGTAATCAAGTTATCCATTGAGGCAGCCGGTTGCGCTCGTTTCCCTGATCGAGGGGATCAATCTAAAATCACGAATTTGAAATCGAAAAGGATTCTGGAGTGTAGCGGACAATTGTTTCAGGCGACAAGCGGGGCGATTTCAATGGGTCGGACCCTGGTTTTGTCGCGGTGGCAGTTTCCTGGCTCCAGAGGAGCCGAATGTTTATAGATTCAACCATGAGCCCAGGATCTGCGCTCCAGGGGAGCGCGATGTTGCCGGCTAGGCTGAGCGGATGGAGTTACATTTCGCTCCGCTGGAGCGAGGAGGAATCTTTTGGAGTCGTAGGTTCCATAAACATTAGGTCCCTACGGGGACGGTGAAACCGGTTAGAAAGAATGTTGCTGAGAAAGCGGGCACCAAGACGCCTCAAGTTAGGGCGCCACCCCTCCTGTAGATTATCTTGACGCGCTGCAGTGAGACTTCGTTATTAGTATCCAGGTCTTGAATCGAACCAGTACTGCCGGATTGGAGCGTGAGAATTGCTGAAGAAGAAGATTATTCTGGCATCAAAGAGTCCGCGGCGGGCGGAGATACTGTCGGCGGTGGGTTGGGAGTTTGAAGCGGTAGCCGCAAACATCGACGAGACCCGCAGGGAATCGGAGGACGCAGTCACTTACGTTGAGCGTCTGGCCCGAACGAAGGCGGACACCATTGCGGCAAGGGTCGCTGACGACCGCGTCGTACTTGGCGCCGATACCGTCGTGGTCATTGAAGGAGAGATTCTGGGTCAGCCGCGCGATGCTGAAGACGCTCGCAGGATGCTCCGGTTGTTAAAGGGTAAATGGCATGAAGTCGTAACCGGTATCGCTCTTGTGCGCGCTGGCCAGGATGGGCAAGCGTTGGTTCGTCATGAAACAACGCGCGTGCGTTTTTGCGAGATGACCGGCGCCGAAATCGATTGGTACGTTTCCACTGGCGAGCCCAACGACAAGGCGGGCGCCTACGCGATTCA
>DATKIS010000714.1:0-3373 GCA_035543975.1 Pyrinomonadaceae bacterium | reverse complement strand
GGGAGCCGATGGCCGTGTCAAAGGGTGACATCACTCAACTCTTGAACAAGTGGCTATCTGGCGATGAAGAGGCCAGGAGTCTGCTATTCGACACCGTATACGATAGTCTTCGCGGAATGGCGAAACGCTATATGGCTCGGGAGAATCCGGGTCACACGCTCCGGCCTACGGCTCTGGTCAACGAGGCCTATGTAAAGATTCAAGCCTACAGCCCAAAGCAATGGGAAAGTCGGGCACATTTTTATGCCGTCTTCGCCCGGACGATGAGGCAGATACTGGTTGACCACGCGCGGGCAAAGCTGACGGACAAAAGAGGCGGCGGCTACCAACGTGTTTCGCTCGAAGATGCGGGCGACATTCCCGAAAAATATTACGTAACGCTGATCGAGCTGGACACACTCCTTGATCAGCTTACTCAAGATCATCCGCTAGCAAGCAGCGTCTTCCATCTGAAGCACTTCATCGGACTTACCGCAGATGAGATTGCGACGGTACTCAAAATGAATGTGACAAAAGTCAACCGTACTTTGAGGTATGCCAAGCTGTGGCTTCAACGAGCGCTGAAAAGTGATGAGAACTCCCTGACCTCGATGGAGTATCCTCAAGAGCCCGCACTTTAGAAATCAATTCCTGGGAATACTTGAAGAGAACCGTCCCCGGATCTCGCTTATCTATTGTGGGGGCGTTTTGATCAGCCTTAGATAATTTGTTGTGTCGCCTACCTGCTCTTGGGAAGGAAAAACATATGAGATTCACGCGAATAGTGACATTGTTCCTGACGCTTGCGGTTCCTTTTACAGCGTATGCACAACGGGCCAAAAAACCAAGGCCCAATTCTCGAACGACTGCCGCGCCGCAACCACCGCGACCGGGTCCGTCGGTGTCGCCAGAGCCGCCTCGAATGAGTCCCGAAAAGGCTTTTTATTACTTCGTTGCCATGTATGGGTTTGGCAGGGTTTTAAGGTATGGCGGTCCTGACGACATCATCGAGATCTACGGGAAATCTTTCGACGCTAACAATTACAAACGGGCCATGGCCGATGAATTTGAGAGGAATCGATATAAGGAACGGATACGAGGAAAAATAGCGGACGAAGTGAGCAAGATAGACTTTAGCGAAAAGTTCACCTTCGTTGCTCAGGCGACGCTGGGTGAATACTCATTCGGAAGCCATTCGTTTCCCTTTGTACGGGATTTGTTCCAGGAATACCGCTTTTGTGTTGGCCCGCGGGACACCAGCTACGGCGGTTGTGAATTCATAGGTGTGACTGGCTTCCGCGTGCGAGACGCAGTTAACGGAAATGATTTCAATTGGTCCGTGCCGATGTCGGAGACCGACGCAAGTGCGTTTGTCAAAAGCCGATCCACGGACGGAACAGGAAAAGTGGACCGAAATATCGCGCTGAGAATTACTTACTCGGTTGTGAACAAGACGGGACAGGCGAATCCTTATTTTGAATATTCTTTTCCTATTTTTAGTCCTTTTATCTACTCAGTCGAAGCCTACGGCGACAAGAGTCTATCCACGAAGCTGGGAGTCATTGCCAGGATCAACTCGCTAGGTCCGAGAACTGCGGAGGAGTTGCGTTTGGCGGCGGTAGCGGCGCAAACGGCTACTAAGGAAATCGGGAAATATCAGTACATAAAATCCTGGGACGAATCCCGGGAAGGACTTCGCCTCAAATTTCGTGCAATTACGGGGACGATCACCCTAACCGACGCGGGGATTGAACTATCTGGCAATCCCCAGGATAAGAAGAGCTTCTTTCGTTTGTTCGCTCTTGTTTTGGCTGAACGCACAAGTTATGGAAACGCCTTGGAGACGAACCTATGGCGAGCCAACTCTACAGTCGCGGCCTGGGGTCAGGAATACTTTGCGGTCGTGTGGCAACCATTCTGGAAAAAGGACTACAACTCCGCACTAACATTTGAAAGGCCGCAGGAACGCGATCGGTTTTTTGCTGATCTTACGCGGGCACTTCAGGATTGGAAAACCAAATACGCCCCATTTCAATTTGCAGCGGGAAAAGTGAACATCTATGAGAAGTGCGAAGTTAACACCCGTTTTGTGCCATGCTCGGAAACAACGCTATCTGGGGGAAAACCCGTTTGGCAGACACCCTCCTACAAAGTAACTGTAGAATCACTGCAAAGAAACGGAAACGATTACGTAGCTACTTTGGAATTCGAAAACCTTACGGACAAAACGATTAAAATTGCATGGCAGGAAAAAAGCGGTCTTGTGCCGGATGCCACAGGACCATATCTGATTGATGAGAGCGGCGAAAAGTATTTTGCAAAGGGAACCGATTCGGGCAACATCCTTCAGGATACTATGAAATATTTATGGGTTGCGCTCCCTAAGATTCTCCCTCAAGCAAAACTGAAATCGCGTTTTTTGTTTTCCGGCAACGGTGACGGAAAGGTGTTTACCTTGAAAGCAAAAGAGATGCTGCAAGATCTTGGAACAAGGCTCGTCACAATTGAAGGATTAAAGGTTGCATCTCCGGATAACTGAGCCGTCACGGACGATAGGTCAAAAAGGATTTGGTGAAGGGAATGGTTCGGATGAAATCGATCCACCTGACAATTGTTAATCTCAGCCGGGCGCTCAAGGCTCTAGCGCTTTTAGGTCTAATCGCAACTCTCTCTGCGCCCGTTATCCAAGCCCAGTCCCAAAGCGATCAACAACCGTCAAACCGCCTCATTACCTATCCTGCAATAGTTAAGGCACTGCCCAGCCAGAACAAACGTTGGGCGTTACTCATAGGAGTGGACCGATACGAGGATTCCAACATCGGCCCTCTCAAGGGGGCCGCCAATGACGCCAATTCCTTGAAAGGGGCACTCGTTAGCTACGCGGGCTTCCCTCAAGATCAGGTGATTGTCCTCACGACGAATGAACCGCCTGAAAGACAACCAACCCGCAGAAATATACTCAAGCGCCTCGCGATTCTTTCTGGTCTGGTGCCTAAAGATGGTCTGCTTTTGGTTTCCTTTGCCGGTCATGGAATCGAACGAAGCGACCAGGCGTTCTTGATTCCTTCGGACGCGACTTTGACCGAGGATATTGGATTGTTGGAAGAAACGGCAGTTGCGGTTGCCCAGGTTAAGCGACGCATTAAGGACACCGGCGTTCAGCAAGTGATGATCTTGCTGGATGCATGTCGTGCCTATCCGACGGGAAGGTCGGACAGTTCTAATCCGCTTACGCCGGCGTTCGTCAACGCTTTCAGTTTCGAGAATCGTAATCGCGAGGTAGACGCCTTCGTCGTTCTGTACGCAACTGCCCCCGGCTTCCGCGCTTACGAATATGCCGAGAAACACCAGGGGTATTTTTCGTGGGCGATCGCTCAAGCACTGAAAGGCGCAG
>DATKIS010000713.1:0-3139 GCA_035543975.1 Pyrinomonadaceae bacterium | reverse complement strand
GATATCCACCCCGGCGGCATCACCAAATTCCGAGAGCATTTCAAGGTTGGCGCCGGTACCGCAACCGACATCCAGAATACTTAAGGGCGAAGTCGACCGGCCTTCAGCTCCGCCAGCTTGCTCTGGATTCGGAGAAAGCCTCTCCAGAAAACTTCTGATGATTTGCCGCCGCCCGGCAAACCACCAATGGGTTTCCTCGACCCGGCGCATGATCGCATAAGTATGCTGCTGCATCTCGCGCGGCAGGGATTCAGTCAAAACTTGAGAAGTACTGGCCATGGAAACCTCTTCGACTCTAACGAGGCATTGTAGAACAATTCACGGACAAGCGCAGGTGGGCGACTTTCCCAGAGGCTGGTCGTATTTCGTTAGGAAGTGCCTCGGAGGGTTAAGCGATAACGACTTAGAGTGCTTTGGTCTGATTTCGGGGACTAGTCCCCTCGGACGGCAAGCTCGATCCACGGAATTAGACGAATAGTCACGAAACTTAGGTCAGAGCCCGTCTCTTCGCGATGAGGTTTGTTGGAACCATTGCACAAACTTCTTGAGACCCTCTTCGATTTGAGTTTGGGGGTTGTAACTAAGTAAGCGTCGCGCTTTGGTAATGTCCGCATAGGTCTGAGGTACGTCGCCGGGCTGTAAAGGCTGCCGATCAATCTTCGCCGTCAGCCCCAGTTCACTTTCCAAAAGCGAGATCAATTCACGAAGCTCCACCGTGCGCGACTCGCCGAGGTTTACGACTTCGTAGTCGCTCGACGTGTAGTCGATAGCCGCTCGGACGCCGGCGATGATGTCGTCGACAAAGGTGTAGTCGCGCCGGGTGTCGCCATCTCCAAAAACCGGAATCGGCTTACCTTCGCTTATCAGGCGCGCAAACTTGTGGATCGCCAGATCGGGGCGCTGGCGGGGGCCATAAACCGTGAAGAAGCGCAAACACACGCAACGAAGACCGTAGAGATGCGAGTAGGTGTGACAGAGCAGTTCACCCGCACCTTTCGTGGCCGCGTAAGGCGAGATGGGCTGGCGAATTGGATCGTCTTCGCTGAAGGGCACTTTTGCGTTAGTGCCGTAAACAGACGAAGAAGACCCGAACACAAATTGCCTGATGCCGTGCTCACGCGCCAACTCCAGGAGATTCATGGTGCCGTTGATGTTTGTTTCGACGTACAGCAGCGGTTCTTCCAGGGAAGGCCGAACGCCGGCGCGAGCGGCCAAATGAACAATGCACTGAAAGTCACTTGGGCCGTCAAAGACCTGGCTGAAGACCTTGCCCATCGATTCCTTGTCTCGGATATCAGTTTCAAAGAGACGGAAGTGTGGATTGTTGGCGTGAGCGCTCACATTCGCGCGCTTGATCTCGGGGGCGTAGAACTCGTTGAAGTCGTCAACGACCGAAACCTGCCAGTCGCCTTCGGAAAGCAGACGGTCAACCAGATGGGAACCAATGAACCCCGCACCGCCGGTGATAAGAATCTTCTTCATAGGGGTTAATAAGTTAGGAACGGACAATTAGCTGATTGAGTAAGCGGCTGCGCCGCCGTCCGCGCGGCAAGCCGCTATTACTTCGTAGCATATATCCACAGGTGCCAGCCCCACCGCGAGGCAAGACGCGATTCCAAAGAACGCGGCAATAGATTTCCGACTACCGGTAACCAACGCTTGTTAAGAAAGTAAGTCTGCAAGCCGACTTCAGCGAAGTCCTTAAAAAGCTCCCGGGCCTCTGCGCGAGAGTAGACGCGCGCCAGCGGATTGCCTGCGCCGTCGGTGTTCTGACTGAGAAACTCATCCGGCTTAAGATAAGACTCCTGCTCAGTTTGCAGAAGTCGCGCGTGCTCTCGCAGCGACTCCAACGGTTCGCCGGTTAATTGATGCACCAGTTTGACGCCGGAGTCGCGCCTCAGTAGCACCGACCCCGCACGTCGCAGAACCGAAATATTGACTCGATAGTTATACGAACCGCGATGATACAGCATAACTATCGCCCGCCCCCCGGGTCGCAAAACGCGATGCACTTCCCGAATCGCTCGCTCAGTGTCCGGGGTGTGATGCAAAACCCCGTGAGAATAAACCAAATCAAAACTCTCGTCGGGGAACTCGAGATTCTCGGCGTCCGCTGGTAGAAACTTTCCCGACAGTCCAAACAGCTCAAATCTCTTTCGTGCTAACCCAACCGCAGCGTCCGTGAGATCTACTCCTGTATAATCTGCGCCCGCCGCAGCAAACTGTGCCCCGTCAGTTCCGAGTCCACAGCCAATTTCGAGTACCTTCAGCCCGCACGCCGACGAGAAATCGGCTGCGGTTGGGATGTGCCATTCGGTTGTGTAACGATGGGCCTCCACCAACTCATAAAACCGACGAGTCCCGGGCGCGGCATCGGCAAACTTCACTCCGCAGGGATTCGCCTGCCAGAAGGCGCGGACTCGATCCTTGAGATTGTCGTTTGGATCAGGCATGCGAAGGTGACCCACAAACTCCTTTGATGAGCGGGTGGGGCTCAAATTGGAAAAGGGTAGAGGGGCGTATTGCGGACGATCCAAAAAGACAACACGACGAAAAATAACAACCAGATGTATTTCGCGTCGAGCTGGTTCCCTTTCAGTCGCTGGCCACGGAGTACCGCATTCGTATATCGCACCAGGGCATACAGCAGGAAGGGCAGCATCACCATCATCAGCGGATTAAACTTGAAAGCAGCCACGACGTTGCCGTGGAGCAATTGATGAAGCCCGCGAGTAGAGCCGCATCCGGGACAGGCAAATCCTGTGAGCGCGAAAAACGGACAGACAAGGAACACGCCTGATTTTCCCGGCTCAAAGATGAACAAGTAAGTCGAGCCGATGGCCAGGGTTAACCAGATAAGAGCGACCGTCAGTCGCCTATAGACGATTTGATGAATCATGAAAGCAGCCTGGAAATCAGCGGGCGCGCCGAACCCGGGCGGCCTAACTTCAGCAGAGAGGGGGGATTAATGCAAGGGAGTACTGTTCAGGGCGTGCCACTTTGCAAACCGCGGGCGGGCACCAGGCCTTGAAAGGAAACGGGTTGTAGCTGGTGATCTTAGAACCACCCCTTCTTGTTTTGAATGTACGTACGGACAAATTCTTCGTCCGACTTTGTAAGGTAGATTATCCCTTCAACC
>DATKIS010000712.1:0-4505 GCA_035543975.1 Pyrinomonadaceae bacterium | reverse complement strand
CTTTTTACTATTGCAACCTACGCTCTGCTCTTCGTCATTGGCGGAGTGGCCAGCATCTATGCGTACGACGCCCGGCTCAGTGACCCAAGCACGGAGCTTGAGCTGCTCAGTTTCGTTCCACCCCAACTAGATAAACCGGTTCCGGAACCGGCTGCAGTTCGTCGAAGTCATCCGCCCGCAGGCGCGAGCGAAGGCCCCAGGTCCACTCGTCCAGTGCTCATCGATCGGACCGACAATCCGTTGAACCCTCCGGCTAAAACCTCCGCCATTGCTTCGCCCATTCCGCCGGCTCGTCCTGGCACCGAAATCGGGCCCCGGGTACTCGAGCCTGCAGGATCGGGACCGGGACAAAACGGTGGCGACCCAAATGGGGAGGGCAACACTCAGGTGGCCGTCGAAGTTAAAGCGCCAGAGCCTCCGCCAGCCCCAACTCCTGCGCCTGCTCCGAGGAAGGTCCTTACCTCGTCGCGGGTACTCAATGGTTTGGCTATTCTTTTACCAAAACCGCCTTATCCCCCTCTGGCAAAGCAAGCAGGGGCGCAAGGGCCCGTCAACGTTCAGGTTCTAATTGATGAAACTGGAAACGTGGTTTCAGCCAAGGCTATTTCGGGTAACCCATTACTGATGAGGGCTGCTCAGCAGGCTGCCTATGGGGCGCGGTTTTCGCCAACTAAGCTTGGCGACCAGGCGGTGAAGGTATCCGGCGTGATCACTTACAACTTCCAGCTTCACTGAGTCGGGCCGCCTCCGGAGGAGAAGTAGACCCAGGTAACTCGCCGGTGGCTTCGGAATTCGTCGAATCAGGAAATCCAACTAGTCGGCCAACCAAAAACAGGAGGCACGCGGACTTCAATGTTCCGCGTGCCTCTCCCGCCGCAAAGCGGGGGTAAACCCGTTCGAACTCGCAGATTCAGGCCGGAAGAAACGGCGTCAATTCCTTCACGATGACTTGCTGACAAACGCCGCAGAAGGGCTGGTTGAGATTGCGCATCCGGCAGTTGAACTCCGGACGATAGACGCGGCAATGATAGTAGTCCCCACCTTCGAATAGTCCGATTGTCCCCACTGGTACCGGCGTAGGTTGAGGATCGCACCCGGCGCAGTTTGCATTCGTCGTGGTCGGCACCGGGGTTGACGGTTTGATAAGGTTCCGCCATTTGGTGGTCGCGCGATTCTTGTTGGTGGTGATATTGGGTTGGCTTGGCTCGCTCCCCGAATGGTTGTTGTGTCCGTTGTCTGTGGCGCAACCTGAGTAGTACTCGTATTCATCGGCGAGGCCAAAAGCCGTATGCCCCATCTCATGAATCGCAATGTCCACCGCACCCGGCGCCTTCGAGAAAGTGGCCACTGGCCCACCTGAGCCGCCGTGGATCGGACTGTTCACCGCCAGCAGCGCCACATGCCATTCCGGAACCTGCTTGTCCGCCACTTTCACTACGCGTCCATTGTTCCCGACTAGCAGCCGCCGGATTCCGTTGGTACAAAACGAGGCGTCAAAATAAGTCTTCGGCTTGGCTCCGGTCCCGCCGGTACATTTGCTGGGGTCCCTGGCGCCGCTCTCTTTTGAGGTGACGTCTATCCGGAAGATGTTGATGCCTGCGCGGAGACGGTCGAAGGGCGCCGTGGTCAGGAGTGTATCGGCAAGCTGCTGCGCGTCGGTCGCAAACTGGGCCATCTCGGTGCTGCGATATCCTTCCGAAACGATCACGACATTCCAGCGCTGCGAGGCGGGGCCGGCGTCAACGATTTTTGTTGTACCCAGGACTGAGCCGTCTGAGGTGCCCATAGCAATCTCCTGATTCTTAGGGTGAGAAGGGCTGATTACTTCTTCAACTTAAAGCGCGCGATTTCCTGGGCTGGCCCCGCGGCCAAGGAACGCACAGTCGATTCGGGTCCCGTCAGGGCTCGCCCACCGGCCGGCGGTCCGGAACTTCTACAGAGTGTGACTTCCTGGCCCTGAGCAGTATTTGGAACGACCACTACGAAGACTCCTTTTCGTTTCGGCGCGGGCGCTCGCGAGATGCCCTCTTCAGGGTCATCTGAAAAAACCTCGGCGTCGTTTCGGGTGGGATTGTGCATAATTCGACGGTAGAGGGTTCGGTTATCTTCGTTCTTGAGTTCGGCCCAAAATCCTTTTTGGCGGCCGTAGCCTTTGACCGGATCCGAAGGCGGGACACTCATCTCCACCGGTCGCTGCGAGACTAGTTTCACCTGATCACCCGAATAGGAAAAGGTGAGTCGCATCGCATTGGGCGTCTTTTTAGCAGGCTTCACTGGTTTCTTAGCAGCAGCGGCTTTGGCAGACTTCGGCTTGGCCTGGGCCCCCCGGGATTTCGCTTTGGTGGCAGACTTGCGCGGTTTGGCTTTCGTCGTTTTCTTTGATTTCGCCATCTCACTTCACTTCCTGCGCCGTCTCCAGCTATTTCTTCTCTGGAAACTTGAAGCCGATGTAGGTGCCTGAACTCAACCCCATCAATCCTAATAAAGTTGAGCTGAACTCGGGCATGTTGAGACTGTTGTAAACCGCTGAGATAAAGATAATCCCCAGGATGATGGTCCAGGCGAAAATCTGGAAGCGGTGAAAGCTGTAACCGGAAGAATCGGCGAGAATGTCACGTAGAAATCCGGCAGACACAGCACGCGACTCCGGCGGAGTGAGCGCGTCAATTTGCTGATTAACCTGCGCCAGGCGCGTACGACCATCCTGAAGCTGTTTATTCAGGCTGTCACGGCTGGTCGTATCTTCCATAGTAGGCGTGGCCTTCGCACTGACCACGTCAAGTTGGGCCCCCAGATCGGGAATGCTCTGTTCGAGCGACTGCTTCTCAGCCACCAGCGCCTGAAGTTGCGCATCATTCGCGTCGGTCTTCCCGGAATCAATGAGGGCTTCGCCGAGGGCCGTTCCTGCACTTATACCCATCAGCGCCAGCAGCGAGGGTGTGATCGTATCCAGTGCGTCGGTGATGAGCCAGATCGCTGTGTAGGAGGAATAGATTAGGAAGAACCAGAATGCCATTTGCCATCGGCCCAGGTTGTAAGGCCGAAGCTTTCCGGGCACCAGCACACCACCACGCTCGCGAATCAGATTCGTGGTGCGGGCCAGCCAGATCAGGATGAACAACGTCCCGATAATCACGAATAAGGCAACCAGTCCGTAGATCGGAGAGATTACGGTAAGCGGAACTTTGTTGTTCTTGTCAAACTTTGAATCAAATGGCCCCACGCCCTCCGGACCCACGCTAAAAGCGACTGGCTTACGCAATCCGCTGGGCTCACCCAGCAAATCGATCCAGACGTTTTTGTTTTCCGGGGTCAACTCCAGATGAAACTGAAGATGATTTCTGGTAGGCAGGATCGCTTCCGGATAATTACCCGTAATCGCCCGGCCATTTATGAAAGGCACCAGCTTCGAGGTGTCGTTCGTAGCCGCCCATTCCGACAGTCCTTCGACCTCAACGGCCACCAGGTCATCGAGCTCGAGGTGGCCTTCGGTGATGGCCGTCACTCTTGGCGACGGAGCCGGTGACGGTGAACCTTGCGGGCTCGCTGCCGGTGCAGGTGAGACCGTTGCGCTCGGCGCAGACTCAGCCGCAGGTGAAGCCGCTCCTTGAGGTCTGTTCAGTTGGGCGTTCGCTGTGATCGTGCCGGCGGCACTGATCCCTAAACACAGACCGAACGCGAGGAATACCGACTGACTTGTTTTCTGCTTCATGTTGTTTCTGCCTTCGGCTGAGATGAAGACGACGCGAAGATAGTGATCGTCTCGGTGAAGTAGTAAAGCGCGATGGAAATACGATTTGATCGTCCAGACTGCAAGGCTCCGGCGATCGTTGGAAGACCAGCTGATCAGTACGGTGAGGCTTTTATCGCAGTTTGAAACTCAAGTCAATGCTATTCCGAGGAACATTGCGTCGACGCTCGTCAGGGCAAACAAGCCACGCCGGCGCAATCCAGGGACTTAGTCCAATTCAAAACCCGACTCCTGTTTATCGTCGGCGCACCGTACGCAGTTGCTCTATTCGGTCCAGCACTGCGTCGGTTAGGGTCGCAACTTCGTCGGAGCTGTAGTTAGCGGCGCGGAAGGCATCTCTGATTTGGCTTCTGCTCAATCGCGACAGCCAGCCTGCTAACCATCGAGCTTGCGCGACAGTGATGTCATCGAAGATGCTCTTCTTCTTTCCCTCATATCGAAACTTAAGGAACTCTCCCTCAACTCCTTCAACGAACCGCGCCTTTTCATAGTCTTCCGGGTTGTTACGACTTCGGGTAATCGTCCAGAGCACTGGCAAACCACCCGTCTTACCAAAAGTTGCGCCCAGATCGCTGATGACGTAGCGCAGCTTATTAGTTCCCTGGGTCTGGATGATTTCGTTATTTGAATCTTTGATGTCCCAGTTTTCCAGCAGCAACATCATTAACTTGAGCCCCTGGAATGAGCGAGTACCGACGAATGGGTTCTGTTCCCAGGTCCATTCTTTGAGCCGCTTTTCCCCAGCAGGTCGGGC
>DATKIS010000711.1:0-5636 GCA_035543975.1 Pyrinomonadaceae bacterium | reverse complement strand
GTCTTTTTGCCTGCTTCGTGGATGGGTGCTTGAAGAGCTGAGCGGGAGTGCCAAACATCTGGACCACTTTCCAGCCATAAGCGAGTACAATACGCGCCCTGATGACTCGGCGGATCATTGTTACTATTCTCAAGTTGGCGATGCGCATCTATTTCAGGCGCGTCGAAGTAGTGGGTCTTGAGCATGTACCGCTCAAGAGCCCGGTGATCTTCGTCCTCAACCATCCTAACGCGCTGGTGGATCCGGCGTTTCTTCTATGTCTCGCGCCGCGGCGCATTTCGTTTCTGGCCAAGTCGCCACTCTTTCGCATGCCGGTGCTGGGTTTCTTTGTGCGCGCGCTCGACTGCCTTCCGGTTTATCGTCAGCAGGATCAGGGTGAGGACATTTCGAAGAATCGCGAAATGTTTGTTGCCGCCCGGGCGCTGCTGGCTCGCGGTGGAACGATCGGCATTTGCCCGGAAGGTGTTTCGCATGACGAGCCTCGGCTGCGGCCGATCAAGACTGGAACTGCGCGGATAGCGCTTGGGGCAGTGTCGACCTTGTCAGAACCACCTGCGTCAGCGGGTGGTGCTTTAACTGAAGTGGGAGCGCTGCTGTTCGCATCAAACAAAATGCCACCCGCTGAGGCAGGTGGTTCTGACGAGGCCAAGCCCTGTACGGGTCTCAAGATTGTCCCAGCGGGTCTTTACTACACTTCCAAGACAAAGTTTCGTAGCGCGGCCTTGCTCTATTTCGGGTCGCCGATAGTTGTGGAACCGGTTGAGTTGGAACCGGATGGAAATCCACCCCGCGCCGCGGTTCGCGAACTCTCTAATAAGATCGAGTGTGCCCTGCGCGAGGTGATCCTTGAGGCCGAACACGAGGACGCGCTGAAGACTATCAGCCGGGCCGAGCGAATCTTCTCCTCCGCAGCGGTAGACGAGGAAGAAGAGACATTGGCGGGCGAGTTGCAGCTCCAGAGGCGTTTCAACAAGGCTTACGCCGTATTGCGAGAACGCGCGCCAGATCGTTTACGGAAACTGGAAGTTCGCATGATCCGGTTCGAAGAGGAACTCACGCAGGCGGGAGTGGATCCGGATGACCTGTCAGCGCCGACCTCTACGTTAGACGTCTTCAAACATTTGATCACCCGGGTGCTTCTTTTTCTTCTGCTGGTTGCTCCGGCCACGCTCGGTGCTCTGGTGCACTATCCCGCATACCGGCTGGGCGGCTACCTGGCTACGCGGTTTTCGAAAAATGATGAGGATGTAATTTCCACGGTGAAGATCATCTCAGCCATGCTCCTCTTTCCGTTGACCTGGGTGGTGGCAGTCGCTGTCGGCTATGCACTTCAGGGCTGGGAACTGTCAGTGGCAGTGGCCCTGCTCGTTCCCCTGGCCGGTTACCTGGCGATTAGATTTTTTGAGGGATTTGATAGGTTTATGGGCGGGCTGCGCGCACTAGTGTTCTTCCTCATGAGGCGCAGGTTCTTTGTGCGTTTACTCGCCGAACGCAAGGCAATCCGTAACGAAATCCTGGCGCTCGGCGAAGAAACTGCGGTTCTTAGCCAGTGAATTCAAAATGAATTCTGGTCAGTCGTTTGGCGAGGGAAGGGGAGAATCTGACACCAGCTGGTCGACTATTTTTTGCGTGTCTTTGACGCTGCGCTCTTAGTGCTCTTGGCTGGAGCCGCACGCTTTTTGCCGCCAGCCGATCTCACTGTTCGACCCTTGCGGCCTTCGCTCTGAACCTTTCCCGCTTTCATCAGGCTCTCATAACTTCCGCGCACGACGTTTCGCGCTACCTTTAGTGAGTTAGCGAGTTCCCGCTCGCTGGGCAAGTAGCTACCTACGGTCATGGCGCCGGACTCAATCAGACTAGTAAGCTGATCCGTGATCTGTTTAGTCATGGATTCCGGTCGCTTGCGATTCACACGTATAGTTGTTTTCACTCTCGGTTCTCCTCCGCTGGTTCAATTGTCCGGGTGCCTGAATTCTATTCAGGCATCATTCAGGTGTCAATAGACCACGCAAATGTAACAGCAACATCACGGCTTGGTCAGGAAATGGATCCGGAAGATTGTCATCTACCGCGCAAGCATATTGTGCTTGCGTAGAATCTCGAGCGTCCGCTCGAGCGGAAGAGCATTCACCGTGTGCCCGCGGCTGGTGGTCGTAGTGGCCCGAAAGAGTGAATTGTAGATGGCTTCTTCGGTGGCTTCGATTACCGCGAGGAATAGCGGCGACATGGCGTCATTAGGAAGGACTTTGACATTGCGCGGCGCATTCCGACTGGCCGCATCCGATAAGGTTTGAATACGAACGTCGGTCGAGGTTGAGAATGCGACAGCATAATCACCGCTGCCGTTGCTCCCGGAGCCACCGGTGCGGGCCAGTCCCAACATCGCTCTCGCCCCCATGCGCTTGAGCTGGCGGGCGTCGACCGGCGCTTCGGTGGCGATGACAATGATGATCGATCCATCGGCGTCGTCGTGGCACTTTCCAACACCCTGCAAACCACGATTTCCATCAGTTTTGCAGGGGCCAGTCCGCGACCCAAGCAACTGTTCCCTCAAATAATATTGATCTAACTCCCGACCGACCGGCGCACCATTGATCGTAAGCTCGCCGCCGAAATTGCTCTGCACCAAAACTCCGACAGTGTAACCGCCAAGGTTGGCCGGCAGTCTACGAGACGACGTGCCAATTCCCCCCTTGAAGCCGAAGGCCACGGTACCGGTTCCAGCGCCGACTGAACCTTCATCAACCGCTCCACTCCTGGCGTTCTTAATCGAGTTGAGGACATCCTCGCGCGTAATGTGGCGTCCACGAATGTCGTTAAGATAACCGTCGTTTGTTTCACCTACGATCGGGTTTACGGATTGGACGTCTTCGTTGCCGGGCAGCGCCAGCATGTAGTCCAGCAGGGCATCAGCTACGCGCGGAACGCTGAGGGTTGAAGTGAGCAGAATGGGAGTTTCAATTTCGCCAAGCTCGTTGACCTGAGTAGAGCCGGCTAACTTGCCGAACCCGTTGCCGACAAATATGGCGCCGGGTACCTTCTCCCGAAAAAGATTTCCCTGGTGCGGCAATATGGCCGTCACGCCGGTGCGAATGTTGTCGCCGCGGATAATAGTGGTGTGGCCCACGGTTACTCCGGCAACGTCGGTTATGGCATTGAGTGGACCAACGGGGAGTACTCCGACCTTGACGCCGGCCTCACGAGCTCGTGGACGGTTGGCGGTTTGCTGAATCGGTTGACGAGCGAAGCGCGCGGGACCTAATGCGGTGGTCAGGATCAGGAGAACCAGGATCGCTGAGGTTCTAGAGGGGACTGATGGCGAACCGCCAGGTTTACAGGCCATCGCGGATTACTCGGCAAAGAGGGCGAGCAAGACTGGGATGCTCAGCCACAATAATCCCTTGACGAGGAAAAACATGAATCCCCAGAAACCAAGTGTCTTTATCCAGCTCTTTAGCTTCATCTTAAATAATAGTCTAGCTGCGTCTGGGAAATTAGCAAAGGGCTACCGATGGCAGGTACTCAGGTAGTTTGATAATTTGGCTTCGACGCACTTTCGGATACAGAACCCAGCGCGGTAGCGCGGGTCTTTGGAGTCAAATTCAGTCTGGTTTCCAATTCCGAATCTCTGTGCCCCCCCCTGTGTTCTCCGTGTCTTTGGTGGTGATGTTTTCTGCCCTTCTCGACCACAGAGACACGGCGAACAGTGGGGGTGCACAGAGAAACCTCAAGGCACTACTCCCACTCGAGGCCCTTTAACGCTTGAACCAATATGATCATAGAATCACTGCCGCAAGCTTAAGCATCGCTGGCAAAAGGACCAGGATAGAAAGGGCCAACTCTTGAAATCGCACACCAAACATTTGACCTTCCGCGTTCCTGAGCGAATGGGTTTCATAAACATCACGGGACAGATAGTCGACGCAGTAACACAAAGCGGTATAGCTGAAGGACTCTGCCTGGTTAATGCGATGCATATAACCGCGAGTGTGTTCATTAATGATGACGAGCCTGGCCTTCATGAAGACTACAAACGTTGGTTGGAGTGGCTGGCGCCTTACGATCCCAGTCCGGAACGCTATAATCACAACCGCACCGGCGAGGACAATGGCGATGCGCACCATAAACGACAGATAATGGGTCGCGAAGTAGTAGTGGCTATCACCGGCGGAAAACTGGATTTTGGTCCCTGGGAACAAATTTTCTACGGCGAATTTGATGGCTGCCGGCAGAAGCGCGTCCTGGTAAAGATCATTGGAGAATAATTTAAAGCGAATGCCCTTGCTTGTCATACACGGCCACTTTTACCAGCCGCCCCGCGAGAATCCCTGGATCGGCGCGATCGATCCGGAGCCGAGCGCGCTTCCGTTTCACGACTGGAACGAACGCATTCAAGCCGAATGCTATCAGCCCAACAGCGCCGTCAGGATTTTCGACCCGAAGACCCAACAGGAACTTATCGTCAATAACTACGAAAAGATCAGTTTTGACTTTGGTCCTACTCTACTTTCCTGGCTCGAAGGGAAACACCCGGAGACTTATGCGCGCATTCTTGCGGCGGATGCCACCAGCACTGCGATGCACCATGGTCATGGCAATGCGCTGGCCCAGGCTTATAACCATATTATTCTTCCGCTCGCGAATGAACGCGACCAGCGCACCCAGATTCGCTGGGGACTCGCCGACTTCCGGCATCGCTTTGGGCGCGAGGCAGAAGGGATGTGGTTGGCAGAGACTGCTGCGAACGACGATTCACTGGGCTTGTTGATCGACGAAGGGTTGCGCTTTGTGGTCCTGGCGCCACAGCAAGCGCAGCGGGTTCGCATTCGAACAACACCCCCTGATCTGTCAGAACCACCTGCGTCAGCGGGTGGAGAGGTTAGCAAACCGATCGTTGACGAAAGCAACTGGCAGGACGTCACCGGCGGCAGAATCGACACCAGCGTGGCTTACAACTATTTTCACCGAGACGGCTCCGGACGATCCCTGGCTGTATTCTTCTACGACCAGGCCCTCGCCCATGGAATTGCTTTTGAACAGACTTTAGCCTCGAGTGCGACTCTGGCGGATCGCCTTGCGGGGGCGGCCATGCGCGAAGGACGCGCGGGTTTGCTGGTGAATGTAGCGACGGATGGTGAGAGCTACGGACATCATCACAAGTTTGGAGATCTATGCCTGGCCCACGCCATGGAGATTGACGCGCCGGCGCGCGGGTTTCTGATTACGAATTATGGCGAGTATCTTGATCAGCATCCACCCGATGCTGAAGTCGAAATCTATCCGGGGAGCGACGGTGAAGGTAGTTCGTGGAGTTGTGTGCACGGGGTGGGTCGCTGGATAAGAGACTGTGGTTGTCACACCGGAGGCGAACCGGGTTGGAATCAAAGCTGGCGTCTGCCGTTGCGACAAGCCCTCAATTTTCTCCGCGATGAAGTGGCCCAATATTTTGAGGCGACGAGGGGGCAGTTGTTCATTGACCCCTGGATTGCGCGTGATGCGTCCATCGGTCTAATCCTGGATGAACACAAATCGCGGGAAGAGTTTCTGCGCGAGGTCGCTCCTGGCGAACTGAACAGCAAGCAAAAGCTAGAGGCGCTGTTGTTCCTCGAATTGCAGCGGAATACCTTGTTAATGTA
>DATKIS010000710.1:0-3840 GCA_035543975.1 Pyrinomonadaceae bacterium | reverse complement strand
TCAAATGATACGCAACTTCGTTGTTGAGCTTCGTCGGGGCGGGCTTGTCGGGATAGGTAATCGCCGGAATCGGAGCACTGTCGTCGCCAGCCTGTAGGTGGCACGCGCGGCAGGATTTTACGGGCTTGGCGTCTGCCGCAGCCAAAACCACCGCGGTCAATACGATGTCTCGTTCGCCAGTCTTGAGCGGGGCCTTCAGTCCTGCGGCCGGTTGATCAGTGTGATGACACTCCACGCAAGTGAGTACACTCTTCCCATCCGCGCTGTAAGTCTTGGTCGCATGGTTTTCGTGATTGAAGGCGGCCTCACCATACTTATCCGACTGGCTGTCTTTGCCCAGGACCACTTCCTTCGGCTGGACCTTGCTCTCCTTCGGGATATCCTGCGGAGTGGTGAGGGCCGAATTGCTTGCGACCAGCTGCTGCCCTCCGGAAAGGGTTCGACCGCCACATGAGGAAGAGAGCACCAGCACCGCGGAACAAGCCAGCGCCGCCATCACGATTAATAGTTTTTTCATCGACCTACCTCGACAGAGAGTTTGCAAGACTTGCCATGAAAAATGGGGAGAGAATTAAGGCAGGACAATCTTATGTAGCGAGCCGAGACGTGTCAAACGTTTTCACTGATCGCACAGTGCCGACTGAATCAACCGCCATGAGGAGCTATGTAAACTTGCGAGCATCGAGAGAGTCGAAGTATTTGGTCCTCCGTTCTGACAACCCGGAGGGTTCGACCGAAAGTAGCCGGTGGTCGAAGCGCAGCGCAGACCACCGGTAACCGTGCAATGTTCTCCAGCACCCCGGAGGGGTGCCACCAATGTCACAATAGATATTTCTCGTCATACCCAATTCCCGCTTTATTCAACAGTTCTTTCAGTTCATCCACAAACGTGTACTTAGCATGGTGTGCTTCCTGGTTCGCGATATATTTCTTCACCCCAGTTGTCGCGGAAGGGCTTACCGTAAAAGCCGCATACCCTTTTTGCCACGCAAATCGACGGTCGAAGTTGACCTTTGCCCAAGTGCTGGAATCCTTTTTTAGGTCGCGCATTAGTTCGGCTATGCAATGCACGGGGCGTAGACTTGCCAGGATGTGTACATGGTCGGTTACGCCACCGACAATCTCCGCAACACCGTTCAATTCCCGAATAATCCCGCCCAAGTAAGCATGCATTCTAGGAGCCCAGTCTGGATGGATTAATGGCCGGCGTTCCTTCGTCGAAAACACAATATGGTAGTGAAGACTGAAAAAGGTTGAACCCATGGACCCTACACTTTCTGGCACGCCTTCAGCGTGCCCGACGCTCGCTCTCCTTCTCCGGTGGTCTACGCTACGCTTCGACCACCGGCTACTGTCTGCCAGCCCTTTGGGCTGAGTAGTGAACCCTAGCCCATCAGGCTTCGTCCTGGACTCCAGCCTCAGGCCTAAAGGTGAACTCCAGCCCATCAGGCCTGGTAGTGAACTATGAAAGCAGATTATTACAGGTCAGTGCTGAGGCCTAAGGATGAGGGACGATCGCTCGTATTCGTAGATTGCCAAAACTCTTTCATGAATAACTTAGTGTTAAGCGGTTGCGCAAAGTCACCTACCTCACATCGGCATGCGGAAGCTGGAACCGGTGTGGCACCGCCGGCAGTCCTTAAACGCCAAATCGCCGCCAAACGATCGCTTGCCATTGTGGCAGGTAAGACAGGTCATTCCGCGTGTTGCCGGAAAGTGTTCAGCAGGCGCCGGAGAACTCACCTGACGCGACTGCGGCAGTCCCGCCGACAGCCGATGACAGTCAGCGCAGTCGAGTCTTTGCGCGTTCCCGTGCTTCGCGTGACTAAATGCGTACCGAAACGCGCGGGCGTTCGTAGCGGTTCGCGAGTAAGATCTGACGTCGTGGCAGACCCCACATGAGGCCATTTCCCGTCCCGCGGAAGATTTGCTGCCGGGCGTATGACAGGTGTAGCACTGGTTATGCGCCGAGATACTGGTTGGAATGGACAACGCCGCGGCGCGACCGCCCAGCCGGCTGTGACACGCGGCACATCCGGCCGGCGGGCGGCCCGCACCGGTGTTGTGCTGAACATGATCGAATTTCACGTTGAAGGGTTCGTCGAACCTGCTCGGAAAAGCTTTCAACGGTGGGTGGGATCCGTTGAGGTCCGAATGGCAGATCGCGCACATGGGAATATTCGGGGTCAACAGCTGGGCCTGGTGGCAATCGAAGCAGGCTTTGTGTCCCGGAAACCGAGGAGTGGCGGCGTTGTCAGCGGTCCTCGTATGACAAGCGGTGCACGCAAGCGAAGCGTGACGCTGGCTGGTATGTTTGAAAGTTGAATAGTCGAGGTCGGGGCCCTGCGGTGTCGTGGCAAACATTGCCCGAAAATTTTGTATGTTCGGCGACTGGAGGAATACCATGCGCCCGGAAGCCACCACTGAGACGCAGAGAACACAGAGGCCGCACAGAGGGATGAGCCACGCCGGGGTTGCGTGGTTAAAACGAGGCTCGAATAGTCGAGCCAGTCTGAGCGCCCAAGACCTCACTTTAGATCCTTCCGCAACACGGGTGGCCGTTCGGCAATCAGGTAGTGACTGGCAGGTGGGTCTCGCCGCCCCACATCCGACGTGTGGCAATAGACACAGACAAACTCGCGGTTCTTGTCGATTGCCACTAATTCCTTAGCGACGTCCTGTCGTAACCCTTCTTTGTTATGGCATTCGGCACATGGACTGATGGGGACATCTGGTTTCAGCCCTCGTAGCGTCGTTGCCTTGGTGATGTTGATGTGACAGGTCGTGCATTCCAGCACGTGCTGCTCCCGGCCGTGACGAAACTTCATCGACTTCCGTGGCGGAACCACAACCGGCGCAATCGCCGCCGCTGGATTTGGCAGCTTGTGACATCCGGCGCAGTTGTCGTTTACCGGCTGCTCGGACTTCCAATGACAACCAAAACAGGAGGCATGATTTGCCGGAACTGATCTCAAGGTCTGGTTGTCTGGGACGAATCCATCCACCCATCCCGCCGCCGGCGCTACGGCAGGGGTGCTGCGTGGCCCATGACAGATTTCGCAATTGTTGTAGTGTTTCGCCGGGTCGTCAGCGACGAAGGCTGGACGCGTGAACGAGGCGCTGATAAACCGGAGTGACTGGACAGCCGGCCCGGCCTCGCCTCGAAAGGTTGGTTCGTCTACTGGAGACCTGAGCAAGAGGCTTGCAATCACGTCCTGATGCTTATCGTGGGGAAACTCAATCAGGAATTGACGACGGCCTGCCGGATTCCGAAACGCAAAACGCGCGTCGTCCTTCGGCGAAACCCGGGAGTGACAAACTGAACAAATGACCGGCTTCGCGCCTTTGAAGAACTGCAACCGATGACAACCTACACAGGCGTCATGACCGGGATAGTCGGCGATATCGGGATACTCTCGCACCTTCCGCCAATTGCCGGTGGGAATGGTATGACAGCTCTTGCAGGTTTGCTGATGCTTCTTGGTGGCGTGCGAAAACCGTGAGTAGTCGATTGCGGGCCGCCGCGCGGTTGGCTTGGCGGCCGGTCGCCGGGATACTCGTCTTTGCCCGAGAGCACTTTCCGTTCTTGATACATCCGGAAAGGACAGCGCCCAGAGTGCCAGTAGCCCCAAAGCGAGTGATGTGCAGGTGAAGCGTTTCATTCAAGGATTGAACTACTGAGACTCTTCTTGTAAATGTTGTTTCCTGTAATTTAGTGGATCGTTCCCGTCCACTAAACAAATACGAACCTCCAGGAATCCAGCTCCGGTGAATCCTCACCTGCCCGGCGTCGGACATTCCGGGAGCCGCTTCTCCACACTAGTACACTTGATATTCCTT
>DATKIS010000709.1:0-4284 GCA_035543975.1 Pyrinomonadaceae bacterium | reverse complement strand
CCACTACCAGTAACGGTCGTGCTTGCGGGTGATATTGTTTCGACGTCTCCGGAACGCGTGGCGGTGATTACGCTACTATTTCCGTTCGCCACCGACACTGTGAAAGTTCGTGGGCTGTCATTCTTGCTAAAACTAAGGGACGACGGCGCGGTTATTGAACACGGAACCGGCGTAGGCGTCGGCGTCGGAGTCGCAGTCGGCCTTGGTGTGGGTGTGGGTGTCGGAGTCGGAGTCGGTGTGGGCGTCGCTGTGGGAGTCGGTGTTGGATATGGATTTGGAGTCGGAGTCGGAGTGGGCGTCGGAGTCGGAGTCGGATCAGGGTTAGGAGTCGGTGTTGGAGTCGGTGTTTGTTCAGGTGTTGGAGTTGCAGTTGGGTAGGTACCGGGGCTTGGCGAGGCAACCGCTGACGGAACATCTGAATTGAGCGTGACCTCTCCTATCGAGCTGTCCTGAAAGATCTCGGTATCCAGCGTTACATCTCCCGCACCGGACACATTAATGCTATTGCTACGCCCACGGTCGTTGTTCAGGACGATTCCGAGTTGATTTGGAATTCGACCTCTCCAATCGAAGACGGCAGAAACTCCTATGGCTCCATCAGCGAACGTAACGCCATTCTGCAAGGTGATTGTGCGGGTCTCGGTCACTCCATCACCGTCAGAATCCATTGTCACCGAATAGCTAGTGGCATTGACGATGGTTACCGTTGCGGTATCGTTTCGTCGAATGGCGTTGGAGCGAGCCTTTTCGAGGTATCCGGCCAACTCACGGGTCGAACTGCTAAGCCTGAGAGAGGCTCGAGCCGAAGCGATTCCCATTATCCCAAAGGTAGATACGATCGCGATCAAGCAAACCGTGATTAGTACCTGAACGAGCGTGAAACCACGATCGTCCTTTATTCGTTGCGCACTTTTGAGTCTGCTTTCGATATCCATCGCTCCTCCGCCTTGCCGAAACTGTAAGGTCCTGAGACCTGGCAGGCTCCATTGGCAATAAGGATGCCGCTGAACAATCTCAATGAAATCCTACAATTTGCTTTTTGAATGAGTGGTCACTGCTTACCGCTCGTTACCTTAGGTGACTGTGACGGAAGCGTGGTTCCTACTTCGACGCAAAATTCAATATTTACAGCGCTAGAGCATTCTGATTGCGAGTGGTGATCGGAAAGCGGGGGGCTTTTCGAACTTTAGATAGGAAGGAGACTTCCAGACCTTGAGATGTGAAGTCGGAAGGACTTCATAAAAGCTCGTCCACCTGGTGCTAGGTGCCGCACACCCTGTGCGAGGTTGGACGTAAAAGCGCCCCGCTAATCCGAAAGGATCGGCGGGGCGCTCTACTGCGAGGCGAGTTTATTTATGGAGAACTGGTGGACTTCAGGTTGGGCTCTGATTCCGCGCTCGCCGAACCGGAGACGCTTTCAGTGTCGGCCAGCTTCATCGTTAGGGCGAGCGGGTTGTATTTGAAAGCCTTGGGCCCTCCGCGACTGTTTTGTACCTGCATTACCATGTAGTCCTGATTTTCGCGGAACCTGACGACATTCCCCCGTTGATTCATGATGACAAAGAGAAGTACTTCGCCATTCGCGGTTCTCATCTGACCCACCAGAGAGCTGGCACCCCCGTCCGTTCTCACGAGTGTGCCGGTTTTAGCGATAACACTCCCTTGCCATGCAGGGCCCGTGAAGCGATCTTCCAAAGTGCCAGGATCGATTCCAGCAACGGGCATGATATCCGCAGGCGATAGCTTGTTCTTTTGTAGCCCCTTCCGCAGTTCTCTGAAGATTCTCATCATCGCCCGCGGTGTAACGCGATTGCTCCCCAAACCGCTTAGGGAGGCAAGCTGAAGTTCTTCAGGTGGAATCGCAAGCCTATCAATTAGCCGCCGCCGGACTGCCTGGGTGCCGCCGAGGCTATCTCCGATCCGCTCCGCCATGAAATTGTTCGAATAGCAAAGCAGAACCTTCAGTACGTCCGTAAGCTTGCTCGAATTGTGGGTAAGAAGGAGTCTGGCGGCCGGCGGGACCGAGCCAATCTGTATGTCTCCCATAACGTTGACACTGGGAACCGCCTGCAAGCTCGCAAAATCTTGCTTCGTCGATCGCTCGTAAGTCCACGTGCGGATAGCTTCGCTGGATCTCAAGCTGGCATCGAGCGTGTCGAGAAGTACTTCGCCCGACCGTCGCGCTGACGCGCCGAAATTCATCGTAAAGCCACTTGCGATAACGAGGTCACCGGTAACGGTGCGAATCCCCAGAACATTTAACTGACGCGCCACCATTACGGCGTGTTCGTAATGAAAGGACGGATCGCGTCCGGTGACATATAGGTTTCCCAGTATTTGACCAGTGCTCTTATCAAACGAGCCGTCCGTCCAGAAGCCAGTGGCGAAACGATGCTGCGGGCCAAAGGTCTCCAAAGCAACGAGCGCCGTCGCGAGCTTGATTGAAGAAGCCGGATTGAACCCCTGGTCCACTGCTTGCGAAGAGACCGTCTTTCCATCAACAGTCTCGATCAAAACTCCCTGAATGCCATAAATCCCCGTAGAGTCTCCATTATTGAGGGTCTGAACGGGCTGTACTGTTGGAGCAGTTGTTGGTGGATTAGGTGGGGTTTGCCGCTGAGTCGGGCTTGGTTCCGCGGATCCGGGAGACGGAGCCGGTACCTGCGCCTGAAAAATTTGTGGCACTGTCAATAACAGTAGTGCCGCCGAAAAAAAACTTAATAGCTTTGAGTTACTTTGCATACCTTGATTCCCGTAGTCTCCATTCGACGCGCGAGCGACGAAATATATTAGCACGTGCTTAAACGCTCGACCCGAGGAGCGGATTCTTTTGATGCTGTTCGCCTGCGCTAGGATGCGCACAAGATCAAACACGCTATGAGCTTCAACGCACAAAGAACAGAAATCCTATTTCGTTGACAATGCGAGAAGCGCAAACCTAGAATCTCAGCATTGACATTCTAGTGAGACCTGATCGCGAACCCGTAGTTGTTGAAAGCATCCGTGCCACACACAAGGCGCGGAAGCGAGAAATTCGCCAACGGCTGAATGAGTTTCGCCAAGTGTGGCGCACAGGATCTGACGCGCGACTGTGGGAGGAACTGGTCTTCTGTATTTTCACGGCCGGAGCTTCGGCGCGGATGGGCCTTCGTGCTGTCGATGCGATCAGACCACTGCTGAAAGAAGGCAAGCGTGAAGAAATGACGTTGGCGCTTCAGCAGGCCGGAGCCCACCGCTTTCCAGTTGAGCGTCCTGGCTATATCGTTGTCACGCGAAGTTATTTGCAAGAGCATTGCGAGATGGCCTTACGCGAAAAGCTCCAGAGCTTTTCGGATCCGATTGAAAGACGTGACTGGCTGGCCCAGGAAAAACGCGTGAAAGGGCTAGGGTATAAAGAGTCGAGTCATTTCCTGCGCAACATCGGATTCAGCGGTTACGCTATTCTTGACAAGCATGTGATGAATTGTCTGAACGATCTGAAAGTCGTTGACACGCCAAAACCGCCCAGCAACAGGACCCGATATTTGGAAACCGAGGAACGATTGAAGTCTTTTGCCCGCGAGCTGCGAATTGACTTTGACGAACTCGATCTGGTTCTCTGGTCAATGAAAACCGGTGAGGTCCTGAAGTAATCGGCTGCCAAAGCTTTTGTTCTCCCCTTTGGACAACGGCAACTAAGTGGAAACTGAAGTTATGCATTTCCCTAAAGTGACAAGAGCCCTTGGCAAGTTGGCGATTGGAATGATCGCCAGTATTGGGGTGGCCATCTGTGTTGCAGGCTCAATCCCCAGTCTGGCAGCTACCCCAGGGGATAGTAAGGCTCTTCGTCGCGCCGATAGAGCACTGCGTGACGGTGAGTATGAAACCGCGGAAAAGATGTTTCGCGAACTCCTCACCAAAGATAATCACGATAACCCAGCCCGGCTGGGATTGAGTTTTGCTTTGTTGAAGCAGAGGCTTCTTCAGGAAGCGTATGACCACGCGGCGAGAGTCGTATTGGCCGATCCACTTTCGGCCCGCGCGCATGCCTTGATGGGCGCAGCGGTGCTGGCTTCGGGAGACTTCCGCAGTTCGGTCGAAGAATTTCGCACCGCTCTGAGCCTCCAGGAAAATGAGTCGCTGGCTATTGCCGGACTGGCAATGGTTGATTTTTATGAAAACCGTCTCGACCTGGCATTGAAAGGTTTGCGCCGCGCGGTTGACATCGATTCTGAGGAGCCGGATTACATTTTCAATCTGGGCCAAGCGAGCGCCCGCAGCGAGAGATACAAAGAGGCCGCCGAC
>DATKIS010000708.1:0-7757 GCA_035543975.1 Pyrinomonadaceae bacterium | reverse complement strand
AAGCGGCGTCAAGCCGCCGCGCAGGAAAGCGGCGTCAAGCCGCCGCGCAGGAAAGCGGCGTCAAGCCGCCGCGTAGGAAAGCGGCGTCAAGCCGCCGCGCAGGAAAGCGGCGTCAAGCCGCCGCGCAGGAAAGCGGCGTCAAGCCGCCGCGTAGGAAAGCGGCGTCAAGCCGCCGCACTCCAAAGTGTTGCCGCGAACGACGATCTCTGACTGCAAAAAGAATGTTTAGCATACCTTTCAACAAAGCCCGGCAGTCATTTCCCTGGTTGCTGCGGGTGCTTCTGTTTTCTCTTGCGACCCTGCCTGGGGTTCTGGCTCAGGACCCGCAGAAGAAGCCTGAGACTCAACAACAGGGAATGGGAGTGTCGACGGGTGCCGCCCGGACTTACTCGACGCGCCGTACCGCCGGCGTCACTGATCCCAAAGCGCCCATCGTGTTTGAAGACGTCACCGGCAAGACGGCCATGACAAACTTCAAACACCGCTCCGGCGGTTCCGAAAAGAACTACATCTTCGAAACACCCTCCGGCGGCGTGGCAATTTTTGACTATGACTCGGACGGGCTCCCAGACATCTATCTGCTAAACGGATCGACAGTGGCGGCGATGGCCGGAAGGGAAAAGTCTCCGCGCTCAGCTCTCTACCGCAACCTCGGCAATTGGAAGTTTGAAGATGTGACCGACAAAGCGGGTGTCGCAAATGAGCGCTGGGGGGCTGGGGTGTCCGTTGGCGATTATGACAACGACGGTCGGCCCGATATGTATGTTAGTAATTTCGGAGTTTCTCGTCTTTATCGAAACAACGGTAATGGGACGTTCACTGATGTGGCGGAGAAACTCGGAGTGGCGCGAAAGGGCTGGAGCACTGGAGCAACTTTTGGCGATTACGACGCCGATGGGCGACTCGACCTGTTTGTTCCCGGATACGCTGAAATCGATCTAAAGAATCTACCCCCAAGTCCGGCGGAGGCCGGTAAGCCGGTCGGTGTTGGTCCAAACGTCTGCCAGTTTCGCGGCGTTCCGGTCATGTGTGGTCCGCGTGGCCTAGCGGGCGAAGGCGACGCTCTGTATCGCCAGAAAGCCGACGGCACTTTTGAAGACGTGAGCATCCGCGCCGGCGTTAGTGATCCGGAGAAGTACTATGGCTTCACCGCTGCTTTTGTTCGCGCCAACGAAGATAAGCTGCTCGACTTAATCGTGATCAACGATTCAACGCCGAATCAACTTTACCTGAACAAAGGTGATGGAACGTTTGAAGATGTAGGTTACGCCTCAGGGGTGGCGCTCAATGAAAATGGCCGGGAGCAGGCGGGAATGGGTCTGGCCATCGGCGACTATGACAACGATGGCCGCCTCGACTTCCACGTCACAAACTTTTCTGACGATTCAAACGTCCTTTATCACAACGATGGCGACGGAAATTTTACCGACGTGACATTTCAGACGGGCCTGGGGGAAGTCACAATCCCGTTTCTGGGGTGGGGAACGAGTTTCCTGGACTTTGACAACGATGCCTGGTTGGATCTGTTTGTAGTGAACGGCCATGTCTACCCGGCGGTAGATTCGTATCAATGGGGAACGAGTTTCGCCCAGCAGGCTTTGCTATTTCGGAACCTCAGGAATGGGAAGTTTGAACGCGTGGGTGCTCCCCCCGGCAGTGCTCTCTCCAACGCCTGGACCAGCCGCGGTCTGGCCATTGGAGATTTGGACGGCGACGGACGGGTAGACCTGGTCATTAACAATATCGATTCCAAGCCAACAGTTCTGCGAAACGTCGCGAGTCCCGCCGGACATTGGTTGGCGTTGCGTTTGGAAGGCAATGTGGCCCGCCATAGCCCGCGAGACGCCATTGGGACAATAGTCTATTTGACTACCGGGAAGCTTCGGCAAAGACTCGATGTGATTAGCGGCGCAGTTTACTGTTCGCAAAATGACATGACGCTTCACTTCGGACTTGGGACAGCAATCAAGGTGGATAAACTAGAAGTCAAGTGGCCCAACGGGACTATGGAAACATTCGCTGTCCCATCGGTCGACAAAACGATGAAGATTGTTCAAGGTACCGGTGGAAAGTAAGTGAACAACGCTCGAAGGCTCTGAAGAAGTTTTTCCTCGGTTCAATAATCAGAAAATGAACTTTCCCAGATCCAGCGGCATACTCCTTCATCCAACTTCGCTCCCCGGGCCCTTTGGAATGGGCGACCTTGGGCTGGCGGCTTTCCATTTCGCCGACTTTCTGGTCAGTGCCGGTCAACACCTCTGGCAGATGCTTCCCCTCGGACCAACCGGCTACGGTGATTCGCCTTACGCTTGCTATTCAGCTTTTGCCGGCAACACCCATCTGATTAGTCCCGAGCAATTGGTTGTCGAAGGACTGCTGTTGCAGACAGATTTACCGGACAAGGTAACTGAACCCGGAGGCCGGGTGAATTTTGAGCGAGCTCACGAAATCAAGCGGACCCTTCTCCAGCAGGCGTTTCAGAGTCAGAAGCAATCCGGCAATCATGAGTTGGGCACTGCCTTTAAAGATTTCACCCGACAGACGGCGAGTTGGCTGGATGACTACGCCCTGTTTCGGGCGTTAAAGGATGCGCACGGGGGTGTTCCTTGGAACGAATGGAAACCGGAACTGCGAAGTCGAGAACCCGCGGCCCTGGAGAAAGCCTGTGCCGAGCTCCAGGAAGAGATTGAAGCGTACAAGTTTTATCAGTTCCTGTTCTTCCGGCAATGGTTTGCGCTCAAAACGTATTGCAACGAAAGAGGCATCAAGTTAGTCGGGGACATTCCGATTTTTGTGGCCCACGACTCAGCAGATGTGTGGACCAACCCGGATCAATTCAAACTAAACGAAGATGGAAGTCCGATTGTCGTGGCTGGAGTGCCGCCGGACTACTTCAGCGCCACTGGTCAATTCTGGGGAAATCCGCTCTTCGATTGGGAACGAATGCGCGCGGACGGATTCAAGTGGTGGATTGAACGTGTCCGCGTCACCTTGCAGACAGTGGACGTGGTGCGCATCGATCACTTTCGCGGTTTCGCGGCGTGCTGGGAAATTCCGGGCGGCGACAAAACCGCCGAGCACGGCCGTTGGGTCGAGGCGCCGGGAAGGGAACTCTTCACCGCAATTGGAGACGCGCTGGGTGAGTTGCCGATTATCGCCGAAGACCTCGGCGTGATTACGCCGGATGTAGAAAGTTTGCGTGATGACTTTGGCTTTCCGGGGATGCACATCTTGCAGTTCGCGTTTGGCAGCGGCCCCGGGAATCGTGACCTGCCGCACAACTATCACCCGAACGTGGTTGTGTATACCGGCACTCATGACAACGACACCACCGTGGGATGGTTTTCGGCGGGCGCTGGTGAAGGCTCGACGCGCACGGCGGAACAAGTCGAAGCCGAACGCAAGTTTTGCCTGAAGTATCTCAACACAGATGGCCAGGAAATTCATTGGGACTTCATCCGTGCGGCCCTGGCCACGGTTGCCAATACCGCCATCATTCCGTTGCAAGACTTGTTGGGACTGGGCAATGAAGCGCGGATGAATCTTCCCAATACCACGGAAGGGAACTGGTCTTGGCGCTTCAAGGTTGAGGTGCTGACGGATGCGCTAGCGCGGCGGCTGAGGGAGTTGACCGAACTGTATGGCAGGACCTAGAGAAGGGGAATGGGGAATAGGGAAATGAACGCATCCCTCCTTACCCATTCCCCTTTGTCCCTTGAAGCAGCGAACACGCGCTCCGGGCCGCTAGTATTTAGCTAGCCTTTCGAGAGGGCAGCCCTTTCACTCCCCGCCGCTTCGGGTATGGTTGTAAGCCCACCTTCAGCATCGCCCGCGGTATCTCCGGATTACGCATAAACCAGCGCCAGACATTTTCCGACCGCAGGTTCTCCGCGCTCAGCAGGATTATCCCGGCGTTAATGCCAATTACGTCGGTATCGACCCAACCGGTGTTGGGATTGAACGCGTCGACAAAGCCGTATTTCCCATAAATCCGGTTTCCGAACTTGGCATGCATGGCGCGCAGGGCGGCGACCGTGACTTCAGGAGTGAACATCAGTGACCCGCCCGGGGCCGACGGGACAACGGTTCCGTCGATAGCCGGGTCGCGCGGTGGTCCGCCCCAGGCCAGGTAGCCCTTGGCGCTGTCAGAAGCCGTGATGCCCCAGATGTCTGGTCCAAACCCGGGAAAGTCGTGGGACAAGTGCATACAAAACCTGCGATGGGCGAGGGTGGCGTTGACGGAGTTTTCGAAGTAGTCGATATGGTCGCCCTGGTTTTCGCGGTGGCCGCGATAATCGACCCACGCATGAGAATACTGATGCATGAACAACGGAACCCCGATAGTTGTAAAGTAGGCGAAGCCTTCGTAGCGGTAACGGTCTCGCCACAAGGCATACCACGATGCTGGTGAAATCGAATGGGTCGGTGAGCCGATTGCCAGCAGCAGCAGAATAGTCGCTTCACTGTAGGTGTCCCAACGGGGCTTGAGAAAGCCAGTCTCCGGTTTCCAGCCGTGCGACAAGAGCAGGGGATGACCATTCAGCATCCAGCGAAAGTCTACGCGCTCGTAGATCCGTTGAGCCAGCCGAACGATTTCCAGGTCGTCGCGGTAGTACTGCCTCGCGGTTAGGACGCCCGCAAGCAGGAGCGCGGTATCGATTGAAGAGGCTTCACTCTTCCAACGCCGTTCGCCGGTTTTTGCGTCCATCCAATGATAGAACCAGCCGCGCTCGTGGATTGCGCGGGCCGCGAAGAACCGCAGCGTGTTGCGAGTGCGTTCGCGCGCCTGAGTTCGATCTATCCAGCCTCTCTCTGACGCGATGCAAATGGCCGTCAATCCGAAGCCGGTTGCGGCGATGCTGGCGACGTTGCGATGACTTTCATCCAGAGCGGAACCGTCCATGCGCGCGCGATCGGGAACCAGACCGGTCTCGGGATCGGCTTGGTCCCAGAAATACTGAAAAGAACGCCGCTCCAGATCTTCGAGAAACAGGTCGTCTGCGTGGGTTAGTTTGTAAGCTGAGGCGACGCTGGCGGGAGCTGGCGTCGCGGCTGAAGGACGAAACTGCGCGAATACCGAAGAGCAAGTTAGAAGCAGAATTACAACTGCGGAGAGCGGGGCTAGACGACGTGATGAGTTCTGGTTAACGAGAAACATTCAAGTTTACTCTTCGTACACCCTCGTGTCTTTTCGTGGATCGTCCCTGCGCTCAGAAACGGACGATCCACTAAATCACACGAACTATCGCTAATAAACCTCGAGCTTCGTCTCGATCAGATCTACCGAGTTTGGGCCCACCATAACCTTAAACTCTCCGGGCTCCACCATAAAATTCATATTGCGATTGTAAAGCCCCAGCTCTTTAGGTCCCAGAGTAAGCTCCACCCGCTTCTTTTCGCCTGCTGCCAGCATCACTCGCTGGAAGCCTTTGAGTTCTTTTACGGGCCGGCTGACCGAGGCCGCCAGATCGCGAATGTATAGTTGAACCACTTCGTCTCCGGCGCGCCTTCCGACGTTTTCAACGTCGACGCTAACGGTCACGCTGCCGTTGGGCCGGATCCGCGCAGAGCTCAGCTGCAGGTTGGTAATTTTGAATTTCGTGTAACTCAGGCCATAGCCGAAAGGGAAGAGTGGCGTCCAGGGGACATCCAAATACTTCGAGGTGTACTTGTTCTTCTCGTCCGGCGGCCGCCCGGTGTGCATATGATTGTAGTAGAGCGGAATCTGACCGACTGAACGGGGAAAGGTTACCGGCAACTTGCCGCCCGGATTCACATCGCCAAAAAGCACGTCGGCGATTGCATGCCCGGCCTGCGTCCCCGCAAACCAGGTCTCCAGAATTGCGGGACTGTGCTCCGCAAGCCAACTGATTGTCAGGGGGCGTCCATTCATTAGCACCACGACCACAGGCTTACCGCTAGCTTGCACCGCCTTCACGAGGTCCAGCTGCCGGCCGGGCAGATCGAGTGAGCTTCGTGAAGCCGCCTCGCCGCTCATGTCAGCCGACTCTCCCACGGCCACGACGACAACATCCGCGTCCCGAGCAGCCTTGACCGCTTCATCAAACTCGTCGGTCTTTTCACACGCCGCGTCACAGCCTTTAACAAACGTGACCTTTGCCTGGGGAGCTTTCGATCGAATTCCCTGGAGCAGCGTGACGGCATCCTCCGGGCGACCATCCCCGTTCCAGGCGCCGAGCATGTCCTGACGGTTATCGGCCAGTGGCCCGATCAATGCTATCGACCGGACCGTTTTGTTTAGCGGCAAGGTGTTGTTCTCATTCTTTAGCAAGACTATGGATCGGCCGGCCAGCTCGCGGGCCGCGGCGACATTCTCGCTACTGAAAATGGCTGCTCGTTCCAATGCTTCATCCGCATAAGGCTTCTCAAAAAGTCCCAGCCGAAACTTGATGCGCAGAATCCGCCGGACCGCTTCGTCAATTGTCCTGAGCGACACCTGGCGCTCCCGCAGCAGTTCCACCCCATTTTTGTTGTAGAGGCGACTGACCATTTCCATGTCGACGCCGGCGTTAATTGCTTCGCGGGCAGCCTCCTTACCGTTTGCCGCCACGCCGTGGTTAATGAGTTCTTCGACAGAGGTGTAGTCGCTGACAACGAAACCGTCAAACTTCCATTCATCGCGTAAGACTTTAGTGAGGGTGTAAGGGTTGGCGGAGGTCGGCACGCCATTCAGATCGTTGAAGGCACTCATGAAGGTGCCGACTCCCGCCTCCACGGCTGCCTTGAACGGAGGAAAATAGATCTCGCGTAGGTTTCTTTCAGAAACGTCAGTGGTGTTGTAGTCGCGCCCAGCCTCGGCGGCGCCATAGGCAACCCAGTGTTTCGCGGTTGCCACCACCTTGTTACCCGCACTGTAATCATCGCCCTGGAAACCATGCACTCGCGACCGGGCCATGACGGAGCCGAGATAAGGGTCTTCGCCAGACCCCTCCATGATCCGGCCCCAACGCGGATCACGCGCGATGTCGACCATCGGAGCAAAGGTCCAGTGAACACCGGCCGCCCGCGACTCGCTGGCGGCGATCGCGGCCGCGCGTTCCACTCCAACCGGATCCCAACTGGCAGCCTCACCCAGCGGAATCGGGAAAATTGTTCGATAGCCGTGGATTACATCGAAGCCGAAGATCATAGGAATCTTCAGGCGCGACTCGTTGACGGCGATGCGCTGGAGTTCATTGGTTCGCGCGACACCGCGGACATTCAGAGTAGAACCCAGGAGACCTTTGCGGACCAGGTCAACATGTTCCGGTCGGAAATTCCCATTTGCTTCGCCGTCCAGTTGTTGTAGTTGCCCAAGTTTTTCCGCCAGAGTCATCCTGGCGAGCAGAAGATTAATGCGCCGTTCGACGTCCAGGGGGCGTCGCGATTGCGAATGAGAAACTGGCGCAGCGAGAACAATGATAATTAGCAGCAGGGTTAGGAGACGGATTGATCTGTTTAGGTTCATTTCAGGTTCTCTCATAGGAAGTCCGCTATCTCAGTATCCAGATGTGATCGATCAAATTACACGAAGTTACTCCAGGCCAAGCACAACAGTTCGGGGACTGATGCAGTTTCGCTCTGCGACACTTTGCGTCTCTTGGCGATCTTTGCGGTTATCCGGTTTTTCCGCAACGTCCGCCAAGCATCTCCAAGATCCGCAAAGGAATGCGTCGCGTTGGCCAAGCTGCATCAGTACCACATTTCGTGTTCGTTCGTGTCGTTTCCTGGATCGTCATATACTGATTTCGTTCAAA
>DATKIS010000707.1:0-3411 GCA_035543975.1 Pyrinomonadaceae bacterium | reverse complement strand
CCCGCTCGGGTGGTGGCGTGGAGATAGCCGTTGGCCCGATCTGCGGGCCGGCAGCGCAGCGTCCACAGTTTCTCCGCGATCTCTATCGGGAACACGAGACGGGTTCCCGGAGCGAGTGCGCCTTCGCCGTCGGTCTCGATGAGGAGGTCCCAGCCGTCAGCGCTCAGCTCGAGGCGGTTGGGCCCGACGTGGCCGATCCTGGCGCCACGGCTCGCGTGGTCGAATCGCAGCTCGCCCCCAAGTAGCTTCCCCTCGATCCCGGTTGGAAGGATCCCGCCGAGGAATCGATCCATGCGAGGCTTCTCGACGCTCACCTCGAACGACGGACTTAGGGACGTTGCCGAGCCGGTCGCCGCGCTCGGTTCTTTCGACCGCAATACAAGCCAGACGAGGCCGGCGATGCCGGCGACCAGCGCCAACGCGATAACGATCAGAGATGTCTTGATGGATTTCTTCATGTCACTCAAGAACACGGCAGATCGTGGCGGTGGTCAAGCGTGGGGCTCTTTGCCGGGTCGGGAGCAGAGAAACCAGGAGCGATCCACGAAAGGACACGAAACTCGCAGTTTAACGCAGATATTTCTGCAGCCAGTCGTGTAGCTCCTGATACCAGTAGCGGCCGTTCTCGCCTTTCAGAATCCAGTGGTTCTCATCCGGCCAGACAATCAACTTGCTGGGAATGCGCAGCCGCTGCAGCACGCTCCAGTTTTCCAGAGTTTGATTGAGGGGCACGCGAAAATCGTTCTCGCCGACTGAAAGTAGAATCGGGGTCTTGAAATTGGCGGCGAACCTGATTGGGTTTTGCTCGCGCCATGTGGCTGCTTGTTCCCAAACCGGCCCGCCGTTATTAATCTCGCGCGAATAGATGGTGTCGCTGGTTCCCCATTGCGACTCGAGGTTGATCAGACCAGCGTGACTGACGAGCGTTTTGTAACGCGTGGTAGTCGCCTGCATCCAGTTGGCCAGGTGTCCGCCATAGCTGGCGCCGGCCGCCGCCTGGCGTAATCCGTCTACAAAGCCGTAGAGACGAATCGCTTCGTCCGCCGCCTCGTTGATCTCGTTTCCGGGGCCTCTGAAAGGATCGCCCTGAATGCTCTGCGCAAACGCTTCACCAAATCCGGTCGAACCCGAATAGTTTGTCAGCAGCACGACGTAACCCGGGCGCGTCAGCATGAAATAATTCCAGCGCAGACCCCAATTGTCGCGCCACATGTTGTGCGGTCCGCCGTGCATCACCACGAACAGCGGGTACTTCTTTTTCGCGTCAAAATTTGGCGGGAGCGCGATCATGTTGTGAATCCGCTTGCCGCCCTTGCTTGAAAACCAAAAGTGACGCAGCGGCTGCCAATCGATTTTGGCGACTTCCGCGGCATTAAACGAAGTGAGCGGCTGCTGCGTTTTGGATTGCAGATCGAGACGGAAGACTTCGGGCGGATTGGTAGCGCTTTCCCAACTGGCGATCAAGATGGTTGACGGGGCCTTCGCCGGCACCTTCAGGTTCGTGTAGACCCCACGAGTCATGTCCATGGCGAGTCGCACTTCGCCGCCGTCGGCTGGAATGGTAAAGACCTTTTCATTGCCGGCTTCTTCCGCTGTCAGGAAAATCGAACGGCTGTCGGGCGAGAAAGCGAAGCTGTTAACGGAGCGGTCCCAGTTGGCGGTGAGGATTTCTGCTAAACCGACATTGGGCCAGCTAAACTTTGACAGTCGCTCCAGGTGATAAACTTTCTTATCGGTTTGAGTTTCGAAAATCGCGTAGAGCGCTTTTCCGTCCGGCCGAAACACTGGACGAGTGAAGTTGTCGCCGCCGGCCGTCAGGCGCACCGGCTCGCCGCCCCTGGCGGACATTTTGAACAGCGACGTGTTGCTGTTTGCATATGCAGCCGTGTCTCTATTCGTCGAGGCAACGAAAATAATTTCGTCGCCTGCGGGCGTCCAGATCGCATCGAGTTCGTCGGCGGAGTCGGTTACGCGACCAGCAAAGCCGCGCTCCTTAACCAGCTTCGTGCCGGCCAGAAGATCTTTCGCCCTGGCGCCGGGTTGTGCATCCTGAATAAACAGGTGGGACTGCGTGTCTTCAACCCACTTGTCCCAATTGCGTATGGGAAACTTTTCGTAAACGCGCACTCGATACTTTTGCGCCTTACGCTCAGCTGCAATTTTCTTGTTCGCTTCATCATCAGCCGCTCCCGGATAGACTGAGCTGATGAAAAGCAGCGCCGCGCCATCGGGCCGCCATTGCGGTGAACGTGCGCCGGTAGAAAGCGACGTCACCCGCACTGCCTCGCCTCCATCCGCGACATCAAGCACGTAGATCTGGTTGACCTCGTCACCTTCGCGCTTTGCCGAGAATGCGATCCGCCGGCTGTCGGGACTCCACGCGACACCGCTCTCGCCGCTTTTGGAGAACGTCAGACGCCGGGGCTTGGCTGATCCTTCGTTCGCTACAATCCACAAATCCGAAACCTGGTCCTTCTCATCGTAGGCCGGTTCGATCAAAGAGAAGACAGTCCACTTTCCGTCTGGACTCGGATTGGGCGCGCCGACGCGTTTCATCATCCACATCGATTCGTGGGAGAGCGGAACTTTGGTTTGGGCTTGAACCGTGAGCGAGAAACAGAACAATGCCGCGATGAAACTGATGACGACGAGCTTGGTCCTGGATAACATGCACGAACCTCCCGAGTGGCGATGATGGAAAGTAAAGAAGCGGGGACAGTGATACAAGCGCGTCTGTGACCGTGTCAACTCGCCTTCGCCCTCCACCTCGGTGATGTAGGAAAAGTCGCCCGGGCACCGACGTCTCAGCCGTGGCAAAGAAAGCCAGGTCTGGTTTGGTACAGGCACATAACCCCCTTATGTTCCCTCATCTCTAAATGCACTGTGCACAAACTGGGCCAATGGAATTGCTCCCATTTGCCGGCCGAAGTTCCAAAACGCCCACCCGTGCAGAGAAGTTTGTGAGCGGTTCGTGTGATAGCGCCATTGTCGAATCTGCTTTCCTTGTCAGTAGGAAAGCGAGGAGGTTCGGGGATAAACACAAGGTAGTGTCCTAATTACCAAACACAACGTAAGCTTGGGTAAGGACCTGGACATCTGCTATATTCAAGCCCCCAAAAGAAATTTGAGGCGAATGACCGCGATAACTATACATAAGCGGTTCCTAGTAACCACTCTCCTGGCAGCTTCCCTGCTGTTTAGTCAGGGAGGCACTCTCCTTGTTGCCGCGCTTTGTCCGCATCTCCGATCAGGCATGGCTTCGTGTAGAACTCAGCTTACTGGTCCCACGATGTCGCATGAAGACATGGGGCACATGGAGATGAATCACGATGCTGTCTCCAACGCTGATCCCGATGCCGAGTCTTTTGGTCAGCCAGCTGGATCGTGTTCACACTGCGCCGTACATTCTCG
>DATKIS010000706.1:0-4808 GCA_035543975.1 Pyrinomonadaceae bacterium | reverse complement strand
GTTGGCGGGGTTCACCTGAAACCTGGTTCAAAAAGGGAGATTTCGGAAGAGTTTCGCTTTTCGCTCGTTACTTTGCAGGCCTTCCTAATCAAAACTGGCCCTATTGAACCTAACCCTGGTCTTGCGCAGGCGGGTCAAAAGCTATCGGAGCGGCAAAATAGCGCCGGGATTGTAGCACGACCTTGAAAACAGGGAACGGGAGGAGGTTTCTCTGTGCTCCTCCTGTGTTTTCCGGGCCTCTGGGGTGAGAGTTTTCCCGGCGTTTTTCACCAGCGAGGCCCGGCGAATACAGAAGCGAGCACAGCGAATCGGAAATCAGGACACCTGGTGCCGTCGGCGGCCCCAGGGTTAACTAATTTCTGACCAAATGAAATCAAGTCTGACAACAGTTGTGATTGGCATCCTGATTGGGATGTTGCTTTCAGCTTGCGCTAGTGGCGCGGGCACTGCGACCGGTGCCGGCGCGCCCGGTCTGACTGACGACGAAAGGCACCGTCTCTACGCCGCCGCCCTGTCGGCCATAGAGTCCCCGCTCGAAAGTCCATCCTTTAAAGAAGTCTGCCAGAAAATTGGAGTCTTCGATGCACAGGGCAATCAAAACGAGAACTACATGGCGTTTGTCCAGGCGCACGTTGAGTGGGCTATGAATGGCGACACCGAGCCGTTCAGAACAGAAATCAACAGCAGGGAAAAGGCTCGCGCTTACCTAAGAAATCACTTGCCTTGAGTCGATCTGCATTGGGCGATTCTTTAGAGGTGGGCACCGCCCGTCTCCAAACGACACGGGCTATGGGGCTCAACCATAGATTGCGCGGATCATGCTTCGAGAAAAGGGGAGTTGGCAAATGAAGAAGTTTCACGTCGTCTCTTTGGTTTCGCTGTTAGCGGCCGCGCTAATTCTGGTTCAATCCCTGGGGTCGATCAGGGGTTGGACGGCTGCCGCCGACGCAAACTCGAAGGGGGGATCCCAAACCGGCGAAACCCTCGCGCGGGCGCGGGTTAGTGACCAGATCACCCTGCGCGCTACCGGACGCAGCGGTCAGTGGATCAATTTGAGAGACGGCCACGATCTCATCACAGCCTACACCGGAACATCTGGCCTTGAGTGGGCATTGCAGACCAACCAGGCGCGACCGCTGGCGTTGGCCACCGGAGATTTCGACGAAGACGGGGTGCCTGACCTGATCAGCAGCTATGCCTGCGTCAGCTGTTCCAGCGAAATGACTTCGTCGAACACGGCCTCGAAGGATGCCGGACGCGACGCCGGTTTGTTCACTCTGCTTCGCGGCAACGTCGATGCGCTCTATCCAAACACCCCGGAAGCTCACCAGCGAAAAGCGGCCGGGGAGTTTACCCATGCACCCTTCCTGGGTCCCGGCGTGGTCATTGGTTCCGCAATCCAGCCAGACTTTCTTGGCGCCGGGGATTTCGATGCCGATGGCCACCTTGATGTAGTGATGGCGGCACGAGGAAGCGCCAAACTTTATTGGTTGGCGGGTGACGGCCACGGAGGCTTTGGGCGCGCGCGCTCGGTCACCCTCCCGGGAACAGTGAGCTCCCTCCTGACCGGCGAGATCAATCGGGCCGATGGACTCGCGGATATAGTTGTGGGCGTGGCCAGGACAGCCGGCTCTGACGGTGTGGACAAGACGCCGAATAATTCAGCCGGGTCCGCGTCAGTGCTGGTCTTTGAAGGTGCCGAGGGTGCGCTAATGCGCGAACCCGAAGAGTTGCCTTTGCCGGCCAATGCTGCAGGGCTGGCTTTGGGCCAGCTGGACGACGGCTACGAAATGGACCTGGCGGTTGCCGCCGGCAACGAGTTGGTCGTAGTACATGGTCGCGACCGGAAACTGTCGCTTGATGAAGAGAGCCGCGCCGAAGTCGCCCAGGCAAGAATTGAGTATGAGTCGATGCCGTTCGCGATATCGTCGATCGTGCCTGGAGATTTTGCCGGCGACTACCGAACTGAACTAGCCCTGCTTTCAGCCGAGGGCATGGTGCATGTATTGGAGCGTGCCGAGAAGAACCAGGAGTGGGGACGTATCGACAGTGTGGTGCCGATAGGGAAGAGCGAAGATGGTGTAAGACTGGACAACGGCAGCACCGGTACCTCAGCGATGACGGGCGCCCCTCAATCGATTCTCGTGCGAGGGCGAGTCTCTGTCAGCGGCAAAGATGACTTGCTGGTGCTGAATCGTGCCGACCAGCAGTTGCACGTTATCGCCGACGAGGCGCTGGCGCTGGGCATGGCGAGTGAACGAAGCTCGGTTTCCGGTAAGTCGAGCTTGCGACTGGCCGAGTCTTTCAGGGTGGCAGGCGAGCCAGTCGCCGTAATTCCCATGCGGTTAGGCAAACACGCCCTTAACGATCTGGTAGTTCTCAAAACCGGTGGCGAAGCGCCCTTGCTGGTCGCGCAAATCGCAGCTTCGTCCATCATCACCGTCAACACGGCTAACACCGGCAATACCAGAGACAACGTCCTGACATTATCGGAAGCAAGCGGCGTCGCAAATGGCACCCTGGCCAAATCTGCTTTGACTGCGGCTGAACAGGCACAGGTAACCGGCACTCCGACTAATCCCGGTCTGGATGAGATCAGGTTTAGTGGCGTGACTTCGATCACCGGTGGCAACTTTGCCTTTACCGATGCCGTGACTATAGACGGAAGCACCGCCGGTTTTGTGGAAATCAATGGCAACAACGTCGCGAACACTGACGGAATAAGAATTCTGGCTGCGAACAGCGCGATGCGCGGAATGGTCTTCAATCGCTACACCCTGGGCGCAGGTATCGCCCTGGGAAAACTCTCCACGGGAGGGAACTGTATCGTCGAAGGCAATCGGATCGGAACGGACGTAGCCGGTGACACGGTCCAGATGAGCAGTACTACCTCAGTCTCTGGGCTGCGCGTCGACGACTCGCCTAACAGTACTATCGGAGGAACGACCGCCGCCGCGCGCAACATTATCTCCGGCACCGGACAGGGGATCGGCGGCGGCGCCAATTCAGCCGGCCTCAAGATCCAGGGTAACTACATCGGCGTGAACTCGGCGGGCACAGTCGCCCTGGGAAATCGTTTTGGCGGAATAATCTTAGCCAGTGGGGCGGCCACCACCGGAAATCTCACAATTGGCGGTACGGATCCCGGCGCTCGCAACATCGTCTCGGCAAACGATGCGGCAAACCTGGGTGGCGACGGCATTCGCATAGCCGGTAACGCTATCCTGGTTCAGGGCAACTTGATTGGCACCAACGCCAGCGGCTTGAGCGCATTAGGGGATCAGCGCCGTGGCGTTGACCTTAACAGCACCAACTCCACTATCGGCGGCTCCACAGTATCCGCGCGCAATATCATATCCGGCGCTACCAGAGGAGGGATCGGGGTAGTCCTCACCGGAAACTTCGACAACAATCCGGACAATAATCTGATCCAGGGAAATTACATTGGCACAAACCTCAACGGCACCGCCGCGGTCGGGAATGCGGGCAGCGGCATTCTGCTGAGTACGGAGTCAAACACCGATACCATCGGCGGAGTGATCGCCGGAGCGCGTAATATCATTTCGGGGAACGCTGGTCAGGGGGTGGCCATCAGTGGAGGTGCCTCCTTCCCGGCGTCAAACCATCAAGTGCTGAACAACTACATCGGGACAGATGTCAACGGCACCGCCAACCTCGGAAACACGTTTGGGGGCGTCACTCTCTCGGGTGGCAGTAACAATCGCATCGGCAACACCAGCGGGGGTGGAAATATCATCGCCTTCAATGGCAGTGGGCTGGGAGGTGTCTCGGTCAGCATTGGCACAAATGATCCGTTCACCGGGAATCAAGTGCGGCGCAATTCAATTTTCGGAAATGCTGGTCGCGGAATCAGGTACAACTCAGTTAACACTTTGGACAAAGAGCCGGTGCTCTCCATGAACGGAAGCGTGGGTCAGGGCCGCTTGCTGGCAGCACGTCCCAATGCGAACTATGTGGTCGAGTTTTATTCCAATCCACAGTGTGGCGACGCGCAGCTAGTTCAGGCGCAAACCTACATTGGCGAGATCACTACCACCACCGACGCTGGCGGCAATTCCCCTTTCTTTAATGTTCCGGCCGGTCTTAACGTCACTGCCGCGGCCACTCCTGATACCGGCAACACCTCACCACTCTCGAACTGCATCACCGGAGTAGCACCCTCGCCCACTCCGACGCCTACACCATCGCCGGCCCGAATCGATTTGAATCCTACTCAGCTCACCTTCAACGCAGCTGAAGCTGGTCCGAATCCTTCCAGTCAGACCGTGAAACTTACAAACACCGGCAGCAGCGTGCTCAACTGGCAAGCAACCGCGACCTCCACCGGTAATTGGTTGGCAGTCACTTCTCCCTCCGGCGCCTCCGGAGCCCTGGCGCCTAACGAGTTCACGACCCTGACCGTTTCCGTTAATACCTCTGGGTTAACTGGTAGCTCAGTGCCGTTTCAGGGAATGATTTCAGTTTCCGCAGCTGATGCAAGCAACAACCCCCAGGCAATCAATGTCACTCTCGCTCTGACGCCAACCCCTGATGAAATTGAAATCGACGATGCGAAGATTAATGGCACGAGCCTGACGGGCATTCATTATTACTTCGACGGAGAAGTGGATTTCGAATGTGACGTTGATTACAGACTGGTGCACGGCGATCCTGTACTTGGAGGCTTCATTTCTTTGGAAGCAACTGACCTTGCTGGAAATCTGGCCGGCCGTGTGGTTGCTCGAATAAAAGAACCGGTGGAGCCCGGTACTCAGCGGCGAACCAAACGTCTACGACTTAAGTTTCAA
>DATKIS010000705.1:0-5117 GCA_035543975.1 Pyrinomonadaceae bacterium | reverse complement strand
TTGAGCGACGCATGCGAGTAAACGATCGCATCATTCGATATATCACGGTGCGCGTAGATGAAGATCGCCAGCGCGCCGAAAAGTTCAGGGCCAAACGCGCACGCAAAGCAGCGAAGCGACCGGGTGGTGGTGGCCAAACGGAGCAGAAGCGCGGCGGCACTCCTGACTTTGTGCCGGAAATCGCCGATGAAGACGCTGCCTAAACGCGGCGAAGCGAAAGTGGGCGGACCGTGTTATCCACGGAACGCGCAATTCACGATGACTTTTTGAAGAGGTAATTATGTCAACAAACTATGAAGACAGAGGGCGGCGCTACAACGGTGACGATGATTTCGACCGAGGTCGTCCTTCGCAGGGAGGCCGCGGCGGCGCTCGGGGACGTTTTCGTCGTCGCAGAATATGCCGTTTCTGCATCGAGAAGGTAGATATCATTGATTTCAAGGATGCCAGGTTCCTGGGGAACTTCATTCCTGAGCGTGGCAAGATATTGCCGCGTCGCATCTCGGGCAACTGCGCCATTCATCAGCGCATGCTTGCCGAAGCGATCAAGCGCGCGCGCAACATTGCGTTGCTGCCGTACACGACTGATTAATGACAAGGAGTTCCGAACATGGCGCACACTAAAATACTTTTGCGACAGGATGTCGATGATCTCGGCGCTCGCGGTGAAATAGTCCGCGTGCGCGCCGGGTACGCGCGCAACTATCTGCTGCCCCGCAAGCTGGCGGTGGAAGCGACGGCGAATAACGTCAAAGGGATTGAGCGCGAGCGAGCTGCTTTGCTCAAGAAAGAAGCGACCGAGCGCGCCACTGCCGAGGCCCAGGGTCAACAAATCGGTGCGCTGGTACTGGAGTTCAAACGCAAAGCGGGCGAACAGGGCGCGCTCTATGGATCAGTGACTTCGATGGACATCGCCGAAATGCTCAAAGATCGCGGCTACGAAATTGATCGTCATCGGATCCACTTGCGAGAGCCGATTAAGCGTCTGGGAGATTTTCCCGTGCCGCTACGCTTGCACCGGGAAGTGACGATCGACCTTCAGGTTAAGGTGATCCCCGAAGGCGAAGCGATCGCCGGACACATGACGCCTGAACAGGAGGCCGAAGTCGCCAAGCAAGCCCAGGGGGCGCCTGAGGATGAGTCCGCAGAAGCAGCTGAGTAAATAACACGCTTCCTTTTTTGGCGGCCTGAGATCGCGTGTTATATAGTCTCGACGTCGTAAGTTTCACTTACGGCGTCGTTCCATTTTCCGAGTAAGAAAACTACCAACATGGCAGCAGCAGACCCCATTCGCGAGCAATCGCTTGAGCGTTCTTTACCTCACAGTGCTGAATCTGAGCGCGCCATACTCGGCGGCATCATCATTGATAACGGCCTCATCAGCCAGGCAATCGAGCTGCTTAAACCTGAAGATTTCTATGTGCCCTCACATCGGCGGATCTTTACGGCGATGATCGCCCTGTTTGAACGTGGCGCCGAGATCAATCCCATCCTGATTGGCGAGGAACTGAAAAAAGAACACGCGCTGGAGTCGGTCGGCGGGATCAGTTTTATTACTAACCTCACTTACGGCCTGCCTCATTCGACCAACATTACCCACTATGCCAAGGTGGTTCGCGGCAAATCGATGCTGCGCCAGTTGGTTCGGTCGGCGAATAAGATCACGCAGGAAGCCCTCGAACAGGAAGACGAGCCCGAGATTATTCTCGACCACGCCGAGCACGCGATTTTTCAGTTGGCCGACGAACGTATTCGGCAGGGCTTTGTGCACGTTAAGCCAATCGCGGAGCAACTCCTGGAGAAGATTCAGGAGATGGAGGGCCGGGCCTCCGTCCTGACCGGCTTAACTACTGGTTTTGCAGATCTCGACAAACTTACCTCGGGGTTGCAGCGTCAGGATTTGATCATTCTTGCAGCCCGGCCTTCGATGGGCAAAACGAGTTTTGCCTTGATGCTCGCTGAAAATGCGGCCATTCATGTCCCCGGCGCGGTGGTGGGCGTCTTCTCGTTGGAAATGTCGAAAGAAGCCCTGGTGATGCGCATGCTGTGTTCCCAGGGGAACATCGATGCGCAGCGCTTTCGTAATGGTTTTCTCTCCCGGCCCGAGTGGGCGCAGATTGCCAAGTCACTGGGGACCCTTGCCGACGCAAGAATCTTCCTCGACGATACTGCCGGCATCTCGGTTCTGGAAATGCGCGCGAAGGCCCGTCGCCTGGCCGCAGAACAAAAGCGTCTGGATCTCATAGTGGTCGACTATCTCCAGTTGATGAGTGGTTCTGCGAAACGCACCGAATCCCGGCAGCAGGAGGTGTCGCAAATCTCGCGCGAGTTGAAGGGGCTGGCCAAGGAGATGAACGTCCCTCTCGTGGCCCTATCGCAGCTTTCACGGGCGCCGGAAGCGCGTGCAGACCATCGCCCGCAGCTGGCAGACTTACGTGAGTCAGGCGCATTGGAACAGGATGCCGACGTAGTGGCGTTCATTTATCGTCCTGAGGTCTACAAAACTCCGGAAGAGCGAGACAGCATGCCTGATGACGAAAAGAACGTAGCAGAGCTTATCGTGGCCAAACAGCGCAACGGTCCCACGGATACCGTCCGACTTCGCTTTACTCCTTCCAGCATGCGTTTCGATAATCTCTATCGAGAATAGGGTTGGCCTTTCGTGTCGGATTCATCCAAAACCAACATGTCCGATAGCACCATTGTTCATCGTCCCACCTGGGCGGAGATTGATCTGAGCGCGCTCGCCGGAAACTACCACACCGTCAAAAACCAGGTTGGGCCCGGCGTCAAGGTGATGTCTGTGGTTAAGGCAAACGCCTACGGTCACGGCGCGGTTGAGTGTGCGCGGCGACTCGAACGCGAAGGAACTGACTGGTTTGGCGTGGCCCTGCCGGAAGAGGGAATAGCTTTGCGCGAGGCGGGCATCACGAGGCCGGTTCTGTGTTTGGCCGGGTTCTGGGCAGGTCAAGCGGCCGCCTGCGTGCAGCAAAACCTGGTTCCGGCAGTCTATCGAATCGACATGATTGAGGCGATTGATGCGGTCGCACGCGCGCGTAGCGAGGTCGCCGATGTGCACGTCAAGATTGATACTGGCATGGGCCGGCTGGGCGTTCGCTTTGACGCAGTGGCCGATTTTGTTCACGCCCTTTCGCGCTTCAAGAACATTCGGGTAGACGGTTTGATGACTCATTTCGCCGCCGCTGATGAGCCCTCTTGTGGACTATTAACCCAAAATCAGATTCAGCGGTTTGAACAGGCTGTGGCTGTTTTTCGCGCCCACGGCCACCATCCCACCTATCGCCACCTGGCAAATTCTGCCGCCATCTTTGGTCAGCCCTCAGCCTGGGGCAACATGGTGCGACCGGGCGGAGTGCTTTACGGACTGTGGCGTGATGTCCTGGCGCCGGCTGATCGCAAGCAGGATCTCCGGCCGGTGATGTCCCTTCACTCGCGCATCTCGCTGCTCAAGTCGGTGCCTGGAGGCGAAACCGTAGGTTATGGCTGTACGTTTGAGGCCTCGAGCGAGACGCTGGTCGCGACCATTCCGGTCGGGTACCACGATGGCTACATGCGTTCACTGTCAAACCGCGGGCACGCGATTATCCGGGGCGTCGCAGCTACGGTCATCGGACGCATATCCATGGATCTCGCGCTGATCGATGTTACCGGCGTCCCCGGGGTACAACTGGACGATCAGGTCACGCTGTTGGGCAATCAGGGCGAACTGATGATTACCACCGAAGAGTTGGCAAAGACTGCGGGCACGCTGTCATATGAGGTGACTTGTGGAATTGGGGAGCGCGTCCCGAGAGTCTACAAATAGCCTCACGAACCTCAGCGGGCTAAGCTGATCCAGCACCCAACGACCCAACCTCTTGGTAAGCACATCGTGGCGCATTGTTCCGTGGCTTAATAACGCCATTTGTCTAGAGTTGACGTTAGGGTTCACGGACAAGGACGAACCTGCCAAACTCTCTCCACGATCCGTCCTTTTGTTTCACCGAATCTACAACTTCGAGCTTGCCGGTTCCCAACAGGCGATAGACAGATTTTCCCTGTTCCTGTTCGGGAGTTCCCCAAAATGCTATGAGCGCTTCGTCTTCGACTCGGCCCTTTATGGGAAAGGAGGTGCCTCGCGAGTCGAACCATTTGGCTTCGTAGAGTCCTTCCGCGGTCGACTGATAGTAAGCATGTCCCTCGAAGACCTGGGTTTGTCCTGTAGGCGTGCGCATCTCGTTTTTCAAACTCAGCCGCACGAACTTGTTTCCCAGGACCTCTTCCCACTTGATCTGCATGCGGGCCTCCATGCCAAAGGCCTTTCCCTCTCCTTGCCAGGTTCCGATGAGTCGCTTCAAGAACGGCGCCGGCTTCGGCTGCGCTGCACTTGAACCAAAGCAACAAAGCATGAGCACGAGTCCGATGAATTGGAGTTTGCAGTTAGTAGTTTTCATGATCCCTCGCATAGAAGTTGAAGCTCAGCCTTGGTTCGTGTTCTTTCGTGTAATTTCGTGGATCGTCTGACTCCGAATCCAAAGCACACGTTCCACGAAATTACCTGAAGAAGACGTTTGTGCAGCCGTACTGGATAGTTTGGCAAGGTGCTTTGTCCTTGTGTTATGTTCAGCCCGGTTTGCAACTCTACGACGGACGGGCACGTCGATTCTCGACAGCTTTTGGTAACTTATTTTGATGAACCACCCAAATGTGATGCGCGATGTTGTCCGCATCGCCGTATCCAGAACCAGGCAGAAGATCCAGCCAGTAAGCGTTTAGTTCAGTTAACGCTTTCGACCACGAGGAGGATGAATGGCAAACGAGCCTGAAAAGCTAGTTGTTACAACCAGGGACGGTGACAGCGTTACCGCCCTGATCTACGCCGGTTCGAAGAAAGAACGCGCGGGCATGACCGTCATCCTTGGCCACGGCGCCGGCGCCGGCCAGTTACACCCCTTCATGCAGTTATTCGCGAACGGGCTGGCGGCGCGAGGTTTCGACACGATAACTTTCAATTTTGTTTACATGGAAAAAGGTCGTGGTGCCCCGGATCCAAAAGCAAAACTCGAGGAGTGCTATCGAGCGGTTATCGAAGCGGCGCAGAACCACCAGAAGCTGAA
>DATKIS010000704.1:0-2488 GCA_035543975.1 Pyrinomonadaceae bacterium | reverse complement strand
AATGGGAAGGCGAGAAAACCCGCGTCAGTGGTGCGCTCTACTACTTTGGCTACGGCCTCAGCTACACAACGTTTGCCTACAATAATCTGGCAATTAGCCCGCTGAAGCAAAGTTTGCGGGGCGACATTAAGGTGCAGGTTAACGTGAAGAATACGGGCATGCGGGCGGGTGACGAGGTTGTCCAACTCTACATCCACGACGTGGTGAGTAGCGTAACCACCTATGAAAAGGTCTTGCGCGGTTTTGAGCGAGTCCATCTGGATCCAGGCGAAATGAAGAGCGTGACGTTTACGCTTACGCCTGACGATCTGGCACTTTGGGATCGAAACATGCACTTCATCGTCGAACCGGGATTGTTTAAAGTAATGGTCGGAGCTTCATCTGATGACATCCGGGTGACTGGCGAGTTCGAGGTTGTTCAACCGTAAATCCCAGGCTTTCATTACGGGTTACACCGAAAACACATCGGGCAATAGATACGTCCGGTTTTGGATCTCAACGAGAATCGATGGCCATCCTGGGGTGGTTGTAATCACCTCAATCTCATCGTCGAAGGCGATGATAGTCTCTTCTACCTTGGTGCCAGTGATCGACGGATTCCACGCAAAAGCCTGGTTCCGCTGAACCACTTCTTCGCATAGCGGATGCGCGATCCAATCACGCGTACGATAGCCGGCTGCGCCTCCCTGGTGATGCAGCGCTTCTTCTCCAGGAAAACCTTCTCCTCGATACCCGTTGACTGCCACCTCGTACAGTCGTCGGCCGGTTATGCCTGGGCGGGTCGAGGCGAAAAGCTGGGCGTTCACGTTGGCCGCCGCTCGCGTGCGCCGGCTTAACTCTTCTGGTAGCGGACCTGCGCATACCAGGCGCGTTAGTGAGACAATCAAGCCGTGGCGACGGGCGCAGACCACGATCATCAAGACCTTCTCCCATCGGACATCTTTTGGTAAGGGATGTCGATAGCGCTTTATCCGATCATCCGCCGCCACGAGAGTAACCACCGCATCAGCCCCTATCTCAGCCAGGGCGTCCTTGGCGCGGCGGGCAACGTCACTTTCTGTGAGACCTGGCGCTAGCGAGCGAGCTAAGTCGCCGATTGCCCGCCCGGCATCTCGCCCCAGGCTTCTGAGCCTCTCTATCTCCGGGTCAGTTAGCGAATATCTCTCTCGAGCAATCAAACCATCTATTAGCCGAACGTCAGGAAAGGGTAAATCGCTAGCGAGGGGCATGTCTTGAGTCATCACTGACCGAGCAAGTTTCGCAATTGACCCTGGATTCGCTTTCTCGTCTTCCCAGCCAAACTCAAGCGGCTCGCACTCGTCGGCATTTAACTCTTCGTTCAGTATCCGAGCCATTTCAATCCTGCTCGCCAGTACGAACCGTCGGCCGTCTCGCCTGAGAAGTAACGTGGCGACACCGTTCTCACGGCTGGAATCTACTCCATTTCGCCCGCCCGCTGTCAGCCAGGCGAAGTTCGGTTGGGAGTTGATCAATACACCCCCAAGGCTCTCCCTCGAACAAAGGCGAACCAGTCTGTCAGTTTTCTCGTCGATTTCGCTGGGCATCTTAGAATTTCCTCAAGGTTTACCGGCAAACAAGTGCAAAAGATGGTGCGGAAGCGCCTTCAGACGTCCCGTGTTCACCCCTTATGTAAGCTTCCCTATGTAAACGCAACTATCCTACCCCAAGACTAGATACCTACGATCTGATTTCGGCCCCCCTGCTATTTTCGCGCCCTCACAAGCATATCTTCGATTGGTTATTCCGGGGCTGCAAGATGGGAAGGGGTGTCTGACCGCACTGTTTCCGTTCACCAAAGCAAAAGGAACGCATCCCTGGGTCGCTCTGGCTACCCTCGGAAGAGGAATCTTTTGAAAAAACCGCCTGAAAATGTCATTTTGGGAAGACTTTGGTGTCTGAGTGTGATATATGAGAGCCTGAATAGCATTTCAATTAAGTCTCACGGAGGTGTCCACCAGACTATGGCGACCAAAGCCGCGACAGGTAGAAAGCGCATGACTCAGTCGGAAGTCTTCAATCATTTTGCAGAAAAGACTGGGATGAAGCGAGCATCGGTTAAAGAGTTTTTTGACGAACTCTATAACTTGGCTTCGCGTGAAGTTAAGACTAACGGAGAATTCGTACTTCCGGGCTTCGGCAAGCTCGTTAAATCGGAAAGGAAGGCGCGGGAAGGAAGGAATCCTGCGACCGGAGAAACCATCCAAATACCAGCGAAGACAACGCTCAAGTTTCGTGTCGGGAAAGGCATGAAAGATACAGTCTTACCCAAGAAATAATGTAATTCATTCAACTTTCTTGGACCAGAGAGATCTTAGGCGCCGCTCGTTAGTTCACACCTTAAGTGAACAGGGGCGGCGCTTACATTTTTCCAGCCAAATCCCCGGTCGAAGACTCATCATCTCTACCACTAGCCACCCGGGACACCTCCAAAATGAGGCGAGTAACTTCAAACAACAGTTCTCTGAGT
>DATKIS010000703.1:0-5408 GCA_035543975.1 Pyrinomonadaceae bacterium | reverse complement strand
TTCTGTTGATTGCAGCCGCTTCGTGCCTGAGGAGTTCTCCAAATTGGGAGATTTGTTTTTCCATTTAAAGTAGGTTCTGCTAGCGAAAATTCACCATTCTAGAACCGCGATAAACCTCGCATTGTCCGCTAAACTCCTGGTCGACAGCGTGGCGGAGCCGGAGAGCATATTAATTTGATTGCATCGTTCAGCCTAGGATCTAAAGCGAAAAGGCGCAACAGTTTTTGGACTGTCGCGCCTAATCTTATGTGGTTACTGTCCTCACCCCAGCAACCACGTGGATGGAAGGATTCACCAACCATCTAGTTGGAGACACTATATCGCGCAATTCCTCGATTGGCAACAGTCGAAGGAGCCTGAAAGTGGGTTGGAGCGAAATCTCACGAACCAACACTCGGCGACCGAAATCAGAGGACCTGTCACCCCAGGAATTCCAACCCGATGTCACTCGAATCTCGGTTTGGCACTGCGCCAACAGGTCAGGTCGATAAGGCCAGCAGCTCGAGCGAGTGGCCGTCGGGATCATCAAAATAGACCGATGTCGCCGCCATCCATTCGTGGTAAACCGGTTCAGAAACGGCCACGCCTTTCTCCTTTAGGGTCGAAAGTGAATGGTTGATGTCGGTCGCCCTCACGGCAAATGCAAAGTGTTGCCGCGGCCAATCCCCTTTGTCCTCCTGCAGCACCACCATCCCGGCGTTGCCGCCCACCCAAAGAAACAGCCACTTTCTCCGCTCATCGCGCAAGCCTTCTTTCAAGCCCAGGACATCCTTATAAAAGGATTCGGCCCGCGCCAGGTCGTTAACGCGTATCGCGATTTCATAAACACCCGTTATCGGCAGCATCTGTTATTCACCTTCCGTGCATCAGCGTTCGGACGGAGTCTATCCGGCACATCGCTTGACCGGCAACCAGCCAGGGACCCAGTGACGGCGCATAAAGATTGGCTTTTTGAGTCCCTCCGACTTCCCAGACCGCCACAACCTTTCCCGGCTCGAGGGCATCGGACAACTGCTTTCCCTCTCCCGCTTGCAAAAGCAATCGACTCTTGCTAAACCTCGTGACGGAAATGTTCCCTGGAGAATGACTATGAAAAATATCTTGCGCACCTGGTGCACCATTGGCTTGGTTTTGGCCCTCTTTATCCCGGTAGTCGCCGACACGATTCGCCTGAAGGACGGCAGCGTAATTCGCGGGCAGGTAGTTGGTTTCAAGGACCAACAGTTTACCGTCCTAATAGGTTCAGGCGCCCAGGGCCGGCGTAGTCGAACCCTTATCTACATGGAAGACGTCGAGTCGATCGAATTCGATTCGGCCACGACGGCGGCGGCTTCCGTGTTGGCTAATGAAGATGCGCCGGCGACGAGTCCAAGTAACGAGCAAACGAGTCAACCTCCCAGAAACAATCCCGCCAACGACCCCATCAGAACGCCTTCTCGAACCGACAACGCGCCACCATCCACTACTGGTTCGCCAACCTTCTTTACTATCAAAGTTGCGGTTCGGGCCGACAATTCGAATAACGGCTGGACAAACAGCGGCCTGGTAGTTCGCAAGGGACAGCGTTTACGGATTAGCTCCACCGGTCGAGTTTCCCTGGGAGGTGGTCGCTTTTCGACACCAACCGGAATGACCGGATCCGTTGATAACGACAAACTGATGCGCACAGAAGCTACCGGAGCTTTGATTGCTGTGATCGGTGACGACAACGATGATTTTCTCCTGATTAGCACCCGCCGCGATTTTGTGGCTCAAAGAGATGGGGTCCTGTTCCTGGGAGTAAACGAAGGCAATCTGAACGACAATACCGGCGCGTATGATGTAGTGATCGAGGCCGAGGCCGGGATGACCGTGCCCCGCTAGCCTTCAATCGAGCCGGAATATTTCTTGAGACTGTGGCTGGGGACCGTTTACAGGCCCTTCGGCAAACGTAGCTTCCTCGCCCGGCATCAGACCGAGATAGCAGGAACAATAACGCGGACTGGGAAATCACTCGCATTTCCCCCTTTTGCCTTAGCTCGGAACAGGTGATTTCATGAAACTTTCCAGGTTGGCCCGATCTTTCTTCGCCTTGGTGATTGTCTCAGGGTTGCTCGCAGGCCTAACCCTCAGCTTTGCCCTTGCCCAATCACGCCGCCAGCCGCCGACCAGCAATCAGAAAAAGAACAAGCGACCCGGCGAAACCGAACAGCCTGCGGAAAAGGCCCAGGACCCGCCTCCGCCAGATCTGATCGGCAAGCCTCAAGACGCCGACAAACTCACTATCTCCACTCAAATCGTCAATGTAGACACGGTGGTTTATCACAAGAAGAGTGGACAGATAGTTACGGGCTTAAAGAAGGAAAACTTCTCGATTTATGCTGACAACGTGCAGCAAACCATCACGAATTTCTCCACTCCAGAGTCGCCGATTACGGTCGCGATGACCGTCGAATACAGCAAATGGTCCGAGGTGTTTGGATATTATGGTAGTTCGGGGCAAGACCCAGGCACCTACGAAGTGATTCGCCCTACGGCAATGTTTTTGTCCCAGTTTATCAAGCCACCCAACGATTACGCTTCGGTGGTCGCTTTCGATATTCGTCCAACACCGATAACCGATTTTACTAATGACCCGACCCGGCTCAGCCAGGTTGTCAATCTCCTGTTGCGCAATCGCCCTGCTTTTCGGGAGACCAATCTGTTCGACGCGCTCAAGTTCGTCTTGATTGGCGGACGCGGCGACTCGGTCGTCCTCGAGGATTCAAAGGCCGAGAAATCCGATTATGCAGGCCTGGTAAACGTCCAGGGTCGGCGCCGGGCGGTCATCCTGGTCGCTTCCGGCATCGATACCTTCAGTAAGATTAACTACAGCGACGCAAGGAAGATCGCCCAGAATGCCGGTATTCCCATCTACATCATCGGCACCGGAAAGCTCTTCTTCAAACGATATGAAGACCAGCTGGATGCGACCGATGGCTTGTCAGGCATGCCGGGACGTTTGACGTTTCTTCAAGCTGATAACACTCTGAAGACGTTTGCCAAGGAGAGCGGCGGTGCCTACTACCCGGTCACCTTTGAGGGTGAACTCCCGAAGGTCCTCGGCTCGATAAACGCGCTTTTGCGTAGTCAGTACAGCCTGGCTTTCAATCCAGGCGATGTGCGCGACGGAAAGCAGCACAAGCTGAAAGTTAGTGTGGACGTAAATGGCGACGGCGTTAATGATGATAGTGAATATGTGATCCAGGCTCGTTCCGTTTACAACGCGCCAAAACCTGAGGGAGCAAAGCCATAGGAAAGCCTGGGAGTCAGCAGCAAGGGCGGCGAGCCACTGGGTTCGCTGCCCTTTCTTATTGGATTTGGCCCAGCATTTTGGACCTTGAACTTGCTCTCAGGCAGCCGAAGCGATCTACCTCCTGAACCCACTCGAAATCTTGCAAAGCCAAAGCTGTGATTCATAAGGGCAACCGCGAGTTGAACACGCACGAGATAGATGTGTTGGTGATCGGCGGCGGGGCCGCAGGCCTCTTTTGCGCGATTGAAGCGGGCAAACGGGGCCGCAGAGTTGTTGTACTTGAACACTCCGACCGGATAGGCAAGAAGATCGCTATTTCCGGTGGTGGTCGATGCAATTTCACCAACCTGAATACGACCGCTGAGAATTTCATCTCCGCCAACCCGCATTTCTGTAAGTCAGCCCTCGCCCGTTACGCCCCTGCTGATTTCGTTGCACTCGTCGAGAAACATGGCATTGCCTATCACGAGAAAAAGCTCGGCCAACTTTTCTGCGACGATAGTTCCAGCCAAATAATTGAAATGCTGTTGACGGAGTCGAGGTCTGCTGGCGCCGAAATTCGGTGCGGCTCCGTGGTCCGGTCTGTCAGCAAGTTACTACCGCCGGATTCAGCGGGCCTGCGAAAACCAGGCGAACAATCGGCCGAACTGAGTGCTCCTCGGGGAACGCGACGTTTCAAAGTCGAAACTCAGGGCGAAACTCTCCTGGCAGAGTCGTTGGTGTTAGCAACTGGCGGCTTGTCGATCCCTCCGCTGGGGGCGACTGATTTCGGCTATCGCCTGGCTCGCCAGTTTGGCTTGAAGATTCAGGAAGCGCGGCCTGGCCTGGTTCCCTTTACCTTGCCGCCGCAAACGCAGCGGGAGCTGTCTACGCTGAGCGGTGTTTCGATTGACGCACTTGTACGATGCGGGGGCCGTGAGTTCCGCGAGAACATTCTCATCACGCACCGAGGGCTAAGTGGTCCGGCGATCCTGCAAGCGTCCTCTTATTGGCGGCCGGGATCGACTGTAGCGATCAACCTCCTGCCCGATCACATTGCACTCGACCTATTGCGAGAACACGAAAATCGGGACATAGAATTGGCCAACTTCCTGAGCCAGTTTCTGCCTCGCCGTTTCGCCCACGCCTGGTGCGCCCTAAACTTCCCGTCGGAACCTCTCAAACGCTATACACCTCGCCAGTTGATCGAGATTGCAGAGAAACTCAATCACTGGGAACTCACTCCAGCCGGAACGGAAGGCTACAAAAAGGCGGAAGTCACAGCTGGAGGTGTCGATACGAGTGGGCTGTCGTCGCAGACAATGGAAGTCAAAAGCGTGCCGGGCCTTTATTTCATTGGCGAAGTTGTGGATGTCACCGGTCACCTCGGTGGTTACAACTTCCAGTGGGCCTGGGCGTCGGGCTTTGCGGCAGGACAAAGTGCGTGAGCGGTGGGCAGTGGGCAGTGGGCAGTGGGCAGTGGGCAGTGGGCAGAATTAGCAGGTTTTCGATGACAAATGAGAACTGTCAAATGATATATGGAAAATTTTCCACTTGGCATTTCTCATTTCTCATTTCTCATTTGCCATCGAGGGCACGTGTCAATTGGCATTCGACGAATACGACAATTTCTCCTGCCTCCTGCCTTCTGCCTTCTGCCTTCTGCCTTCTGCCTTCTGCCTCCCGCTCCTGCCTTCTGCCTCCTGCTCCTGCCTCCTGCCTTCTGCCTTCTGCTTTCTGCCTTCTGCCTTCTGCCTTCTGCTTTCTGCCGGCTCAAGCTCCGTGCAGCCTGACGCGAAACTCATCGTTGATTGCAATCACCTCGCTCCGCCGATTCGCAAAGATTCGACTCTCCCGTAATAGCATCGGTAAGCCGCCATGGGGGGCCTTCACTCCAAATGCCGGGCTTGAGAAGATTGCTGCAAGTTGCGGGTTCAACCGCTGAGGTATGCCGTAACGAATTGCCTTTTGGGCCACTGGAGAAAAGCCGGACGTTCGCCGCGGGTTTATCAGTTCTATTGAGTGGTCGAAGATATACAGCCGCGTCGCTTGGTCGCGCAGCGCAAGATCCCGGTGAACCAGCAGGTTACAGAGGGCCTCGCAAACGGCGGCGCGATGATAGTTTGAGCGAGCAGCGACTGGACTATCAATATCG
>DATKIS010000702.1:0-8477 GCA_035543975.1 Pyrinomonadaceae bacterium | reverse complement strand
CGAAAGAAGCGCCAAATTACCGATTGGAATAGAGTCTGTCAGAGCCACCTGCGCGAGCGGGTGGCCCTCATCGTCCCAGCTGGTTAAAACTCGACGCTCTACACGCTTCTCAACGCGCTGGAATTCGTTTCCATGAGTTCTGACGTATTTGCTACCTTAAAGTAGTAGGGCCCTAGCGGCATCCACGTCTTGGGATCAAAACGCCGGTGCGCGCCGCAACCTATGCAGACACGATAGCTCTCACCATGTCTTGAAAAAGGACGACTCATGTCTTTGTGTGCACAACCGAAGATTCCTGTGAGCCAGCTTCCCAAAGCTCTTGGTAACTGAGCTAACCTGCGCTGACCTTCCGAATAATGTTCCAGTGTCCCCAATATTGCTTCCATAACGCCTCCACTACCTATGCTTTGAGATTTCAACCCGGGGGGTTACTGCGCCGATCTATAGCCATGACCTGGGCCGTCCGGCCGTTTAAGTCTTAGCGTCTCAGCTGGGGAACAGTGGGCTCGTATTAGCAAACCGAGTGCCTCAACTGCGGTTTAAGGCAGTTGATGATGATTAACACTGTGATGCAGGACAGCGACGAGTGGGAATGGATTGTTGCCGAATCGGCAATGGCCCGATGGGTGAGTTAACCCAGGCCCGCCCGTCTCAAGCGTTTTCAAGGTAGGGGTTGTTGGTCTTACAAATCATAGATTGAACTCATCGGACCGCAGACTGGGGCGCGCCACTCAGCCATGCCTCGCGCAGTGCTTTCTGTTGCGGCGTCGCATCTTTGAGTTCTTCAATTCGATACTCAAAGCGTTCAGTCGCCCCGACCAACACCGTGGTTTTGATAGTCTGTCTATCTCTCTTGACGGTGACCGGGATACGCTCGCCTTCTTTGTAACGACTGAGGGAGACCAACCAATTCGCCCCGGTAACGTTTTTGCGGCCCAGCACACTGATCTCATCACCAGGCTGTAAACCCGCGTCCTCCGCCGGTGAATTATTCCGCACGCTGGCAATCCTCAGCGAACCCGGGGACTGCCAATCCACTGAGATTCCCAGGTTGTAGGGCTCTCGCGCCGCTCGACGGACCACCCGCAAGCCGACATAACCAAAGGCTTCGTCGTAAGGCAAAACTTCCGTGTCGCGAACGTAGCGATCAAAGAAATTAGTGAAGTCAAAGCCAGCCAACTCTGAAGCCACCCGCTGAAGGTCCTCCGGCACGTAGCCTCGGCCGCGCAGGTAGTAGCTCGAGTTTGGACTCTTGAGATAAAACTCGTCATACATGCGCCGCATCGCTTCATCGAGCGAGAACTTCCCATTCGTCTTACCGCGAATGATAAGGTCCATGACCATCCCGATGAGTTCGCCCTTGGGGTAATAACTAATCGAGGTGTTCGCAAGGTTGGTGCGTTGCGCATGCGGTGCGTCATCAAGGAATGGCGCCGACAGCGACGAGTTTTCCGCACTCATTAACCGGCTGCCCGGAGCATTTTCGATGTTAGTTATGGTTTCGCTTTCGCGATTCAGGAACCGTGCGTCGTCCCAAACGCCGGCGCGGCGCATCATCACGTGACCGTAGTAATTCGTTAACCCCTCCGCGATCCAGAGACCGCGCGTATTCAGAGGACGGGTGAAATCCCAGGGACCCAGCTCCCGGGGTCGGAGTCGTTTGACATTCCAAACGTGGAAGAATTCGTGCGCGACCGTGCCTAACGCACTGGTGTAGACCCCCGATTCGCCCAGCGCTCCCGGCTCGATAATCTGCGTTGAAGTGAGATGCTCCATGCCATCACCGGAGCGGTCGTCGGCGGCGAAGTGCATCAGAAACGTGTACGACTCGAATTCTGGCGGCCCCCACATCGCATTCTCGGCCCGCACAATCTTTTCGATGTCACGGACCAGACCGGGCCGTTTGCCGCCTTCGTCCCCAAACGAATGGACTACCACTCGATATCGCTTGCCATCCACCTGAAACTCATCAAGCGTCCAATCGCTCGCTATTTCGGTGGGCGTGTCGGACATCATGTCGTAGTTTGCAAACTCCCACTCGCGCTGGTCGGGTTTTGTCGTCCACCCATTAATAATCCGCCAGCCCGCCGGAGGTTCAATTATCAGCTTCACCGGGTCAGGTTTGTGATTGACGACATACATGAAGATCGAATGTCCGTTGTAGTTTGCGTGGCGGGAATCTAATTGGGAGAAGGTGCCCGACAGATCGTTCGCGAAGACTTTGTAGCGGATCGTCAGGCTATGAATGTTCGTAGTCGAGACGCGCCAGGTTTGGTCGTCCAAACGCGCGACCGGAACTACTGCCAGCTTGCACTTGGCGTCTGGCGGACAGATGCCGCTCAGCGCCTGAAACTCTTGTACATTCTTGGCAAAATCAAACACGGCATAACGACCCGGCGCCCACTTCGGCATCTGGAGATCTATGGAGCTGGCTTTTGAATCCCTGGGCAGCTCAACTTCAATGGCGACTTCGAACAAATGTGAAACCGGCCGCGCCATTGCAAGCCGATAGGTGATCGAATTGAACGCGGGTTCGGGCTGAGCGGACGCCACCACACTCCACGAGGCAGCAAATATTAGAATCGTGGCCAGGACTGGAACTCTTCGAAGTAAGCGATTCATTAAGATTCCTCTCCGGGTTAAGAAAGATGCTGGATACTAGATGCTGGATGTTAGTTACCAGATGTTGGCTGCGGTCTGCAACATCCGGCCTGCCTGGGCACTACCCGGATCAGCACAGCATCTGTTTTCCCACCAGCATCCAGCATCCAGCATCTGTTCTTCGTCTCCAGCATCCAGCATCTAGCATCTACCGTCCACCATCTGTTTTAATGTCCGCATGCCCCGCACTGAACGTCTGTATTACAACGATTCGCACCTAATCGAGTTTGAAGCCAGTGTCGTCGACACCAGCGATCGCGTGAGTGGCTGGTCCGCCGTCACGCTCGATCGCACCGCCTTCTATCCTACCGGCGGTGGACAACCCAGCGACACCGGCACATTAAACGGCACTCGCGTGGTCGAGTGCATTGATGATGGAGACAACGGCGTGCTCCACGTCATGCAAGGGCGGCCTCCGGAGATTGGTTCGACCGTCAGAGGACGAATCGACTGGTCTCGTCGCCTGGACCACATACAACAACACACCGGCCAGCACATTCTTTCCCAGGCTTTCATCACGCTCTTCAACGCGCCCACAAAAAGTTTTCGTATGCTTGAACAATCGTGCGAGATTGATGTCGAGCTGGCGAACCCTGCCGATGATCTAATCGAACGGGCAGTACAACTCGCCAATAACGTTATCTGGGAAGACCGCAAGATTACGATCAAGACAGTTTCGGCCGAAGCGGCAGCACAACTTCCCTTGCGTAAAGATTCGGCACGGACAGGTGAATTAAGATTGATAGAGATCGACGGTTTTGATCTGACGCCGTGCGGGGGCACACATGCTTACCGGACGGGCGAGGTGGGGATGATTGCTGTGCGAAGTTGGGAGCGCGCCAAGGGTCTCACGAGGATTGTTTTCGTGGCCGGAACAAGAGCGCTTGCTGACTACCAGGCTGCAAACAAGACGGCCCAGGCAGTCGCCTCATTGTACAGTGCTGCCCGTGATGACGCGGCGAAGTTAACCAAGCGAGTGCTCGATGAAAACAAGGAGTTACACCGCCGCGTGCGTGTGCTCGAAGAAATCGCCGCGCGAGTTGAGGCGGAAGAATTGGTACAGCAGGCTGGAATCGTTGGGATACTGGACGCTAGTGTTCGCGACTCCGAAGGGGTCACCGATAGTAGCCGGGGGTCGAGCGCGCAGCGCGATACCCCCGGAATCGCGGGCTACAGTGTGCCCGACCCTAAAGGGGTCGCAGATGTTCATGGTGCGGGACGGCAAGTCGACCCCGCCAGGCTCCGTCTCGTCACCAAAGTTTTCGATAACCGCGACGCCGAATCTCTCAAACACCTGGCTCAGGCTCTGATCTCACATCCTATGACCATCGCGTTGTTGGGCTCGCGCGAGAAAGATGCGGCGCGTCTGGTCTTTGCCCGTTCTGCAGACGCTCCCGGTGACATGAACGCCCTAATGAAGGCAGCGTGTGTACTACTTGACGGACGCGGTGGCGGCAAGCCCGATCTGGCCCAGGGCGGCGGACACAATGTTGAGAAACTCCAGGCAGCAATTGACAATGCTTGCGAGTGCTTTAGCCAAAGAATGAGCGAGCAAGAGATCAGACTGCGCGGCCCTGACCCAAAAAGAGCAAACGATCCAATAAAAGCCACGAAATAACACCCAATCCTTTCGTGTGATTTCGTGAATCGTTTTTCTAATGGTTAACTAGAGATGTTCCGTGTGTCGTGTACAGTCTATCGGCTCCGTGGTCTAAGGTATCTGGCCCCGCCGCTGCCAAACTTGAAAGCTGAAACTCGAAACTGTATTCTCTTCCCCGTGGGGCAGTAGCTCAGTTGGCAGAGCGCCGCGTTCGCAATGCGGAGGCCAGGAGTTCGACCCTCCTCTGCTCCACCAATTAAATTAATGACTTAAGGCAGGGCGGCGTCCCTGCCTTTTCATTTGTCAGCGAGTCGCCAGACAGCGGCTGATCCAGTGCAATTATCGGATGACGTCTTGCTGATGACTCTTGCGGTACCTGGGATTTGATGTTGTCGAGGATATGCGTTGGTTGGAACCGACGCATTTATGACCGAATGAAACTGATCACGCCACTCAAGCACTCGCGAATAATCGCGCAAACTCAGCCGGCGTCAGAATTTGAGTTGAGACCAACGGTTGCTCATCGGGTAGGTCTTGGTCGCCCGTGACTAGGTAGTTGCATCGCTGGCTAAAGCTGCGGCGAGAAAAAGCTCGTCTTTCGGATCTCTTGGAAAAGGCGGAGGCGAGGTAGGTGAAACGCGAACCGTGATTTCTTCTACTAAGGCTCGCCAGCTCTGTGGGGTTGCAGCGGGGTCTTTGAACTTCGGCCGTGCGAGGACTTAGCGATACTCGGTTCAATTTCTGTGTAAAGGATCTGTTTGGTGTTCGACATGCTTTTTTAGCTTGTCGTGGGGCCGCGACAAACTAAACTCTATTCGGACACTCTGCACCGCTGGGGCAGCCGGTCTCGAATCGCGCCGAGATTACAACATTCGTATCCACCAGAACGTTCGTCGTCCGGCCCGGTAATCATCAATTTTTTTCTGGATATCTTCGTCGGTAATTTCTTTCGAATCAGGTAGCGTCTGAACCTCTTCGCGCAAACCTTGCCACGCGGCCACACGCTCAGCGGCAGGTGGTCGTTGCGGAACTAAGATCACATCGACCTCTTGATTTTCCAATTCTGGCGGCGCCTGGACCTTAAGCCATCCATCAGATTCGACTCTCGTTTTTTTGGTAACGGTATTCATGGCTTAGCCTCGCTGAGAGCTGGGGTAGCACGTGTGTAACGCGACGGCTGCGTGCTGTGGGGCTCAATCAACGCAACCATTTCGCCGCCTGTGCGCAGCAGCAATGGCTTGTTTCACGTGTTCGGGCGCGGCAGTGGTGGCCCACATCCCATGGTCAACCGGCAAACGAACACGAACTTCTTGCAGTGGAATGGCTTCACCTACCTGGGGGATGACGCACTCAGCTTCTGAACCTACGATGATTCAACGTCACCCGTGCTCGTCCATCAAACGAGCATTGGGTGACGCTGACTGAGGTGACTGCAACTTTCGAGAAGGCAAACCTATTTTTTGCCGGAGCCCGTTTCGCAATGCGAAGCCCAGGAGGCCAACCCTATGCTGGGGGAGAATGGCCATGAAGAGAAATTGTCCTTCCCTATGCCTATCCACAATGAATGATGGTTCTACAAAAAGCGGCCGTCATGGCCTTCATCCCACTCTTTGAGAATGCGGTTTGAGTCAAAAGGCGATTTTTCCATTAATTCTCCGAATACATCCATTGCTCGTGCTCTGAATTCTTGGCCTTTTTGTGTGTTACTGGGAGTAAGGTTATAGAGCCGTAGCACGCAACGCGAAAGTTCTTCTTCTCCCAGTCGTTGAAATCCTTTTTCTTTCACATCTGGCCTTCGCAAAATAGTCTCGATTTGGGTTAGCGTCCAATCAGGTTCAAGGTCGCCATAGCGAAGCAAAAATTCATGAAGACCGCTGTCGCCCCGACTATATACTGGTGAAATAACAAAGTCCTCTAGCAGTGGCTTCAGTGTATCTAAATGCTCTTCTTTGAGCTGGTGACTAAAGCGTGTTGCTGTGTGGTGAAGGTCGTTGCCTGTTTGTTGTAATGACCATCGCAGAATCTCAATGCAAGCCGCTAATGTATCCTCTGCCAAATCAGATGTAACGCTGTTGGAGGCTACTTCGACCAGTCCCTCCTGCCAACTTAATGGGCCTGATTTGAGTTTTTCTATCAGCGTAAGGTCTACTTTGTTGGGGTGAAGAGCTAACACAGTCGCCATTTCGGCGCCGGTTCTCTTCATACTGTCCAAAGGATCTTGGAGTAATGCATCAATGAAAACGCGACACTCATCAGGCTTTCTATAAATTGCCCAAAAAAGAAAGCGGTGAGCGTAATCTGTCCGCAACACATTTCGATGGTCGGAACAAAGTGCCTCAAAGAGCTGCATCCCACGGGGAATGTCATGGTGACAAATCGAAAGTAGGCCATCAAGCCCGCCAACGCGCAGGACATCTGATGGCTTCGTACTCATCTCTTCGACCCACTGCCAGCGAGTTTCCAGATCTGCTGTAGCTTCTAATGATTTGAATATGGCCGAAATCGCTTTGCCTCTCGAACAATTCATGTAGTCCATAACTACGCCGTTGACCGAGTCATGGTTTGCTGACATTTTCTTCTCCTGGTTCGAGGTGTGTTATTTTTTCCTCCATTTGCCGGGCATAGTAGCTTTCATCAAACCGACCGGGCGGAGTGTTATCTACCCACGACTGCATCAAATCCATTAGGTCGCTCGGTAAACCTCCGTCCGCCCGTTTGTCAAGGACATCGGCCATAGTATGTGGTAGTTCTCCAAATGCATCTGGTCCATTGTGGTGTTGAAAACGCCGTACAGCATCAAAAAGCAATTCACTAGGAGCCGATGATTCTGCCAGCCCTTCCAAGAGGGCTCGGACATAAAAGGCATCTACATTAAGCGGCACTTTCTCCAAAAACAGTTTTGCAAAACGTTCTGGCTGTTCTTTGACACAACCTTGAAGGACGCGACAAAGTTGCTCGGCCCCGCCTTTGAGAAACTCACGTCGATGCTTAATGTCACCTTTATAATGTGCCATCGCACCAAGCCACGCTCGGTCAGACATTTTCCGGGCTGTTGAATCTTCAATCGGCGAACCTACAAAACCGCTTTGTCCCGTTAGAGGTTCATCGGGCAATTTCTCGCCGCGAAACTTATCGTCCAATTCACGCAAACGCCGTTGACCTTCCAAGGTGAGACGCTCGCGACCTAATGCCAAGAGCAATCCCCACTGCTCGACACCGCGACGTTCCAAGATATAGAGATTCGTTGCCGAAGGCGTTTGTAATATGGCAAGCGATCAACCGCTAAAATATGGCGTTCCATTTCAGCACATTGAGAGGATGACCAGAAAGGTGCCGCTACTCGCAGCAAACGACGTGATTCGCACTGCTTCTCTCCCAGTTCCAACCGTCGAACATCACCACAGAGAAAAGACAATGCTCGGTCAGAAAAGTCCTGTGGATGCTTCGCATAAACATCCAATACCAACATCTGCGGAGTTTCGTAGCGGATCCCTTCCAGCCTGTTCAACCAGTCCTGACACAGTGATGTGTTCGTATCAGCTAAAAGTTGCAGTGCTTTTTCCATTGCTTGGCTCAAAGCGAAACCAAAATGATGCCTATGAATTACACCACGAGTATTGCGTATTGACCATATGTCTTGAAATGCGTCTGTTTGGAAATATTTCGGTTCGTTTTCCTGAGGCAACGTACTTACATGAAGGACCCTCTCAAGAAACTGCCATATTGATTCCAAAAACTCATTAGGTTTGGCTTCGGCGAGTGTGTTAAGGACTTCATCGTCTATCTTTAACCCGCCACTTTCTCTATCGGCGAAAGCATTCCAAAAATGATTATCCGGCTCATCGGGGAGTTCTGCCTGAGCAAGTATCTTTTCCAAAATGAGGCATCCCTCAAGTGGGTGTTGTTTGGCGATATCTCGTAGATGATATACAAACAAGCTATCGTTGTTTTCCCAATTCTTGAGCAGCAATTTTTTATAAAGCCTAACCGCTTCCAAGCTGTGCCATTGGCGAATGCGACCCACCCATGCTGTAAGAAGATTATCCCACTCCTCACTGCGCCCCAGATAAGCGGTTAGAAAAGCTGTGATCTGCGGTTGAGCAGGTGTCGAGTCGGCAACTGAAATCAGGAACCAAAACAGAGCATTTATCTTGGGGTTATCTGACCGGCCTGATTCGATTTCTCTTAACCATCGCGGAATGTGTTCCTCGGCTAA
>DATKIS010000701.1:0-2197 GCA_035543975.1 Pyrinomonadaceae bacterium | reverse complement strand
TTGACGAACCTCTGCTGCCCCACGTCTACGAGTCGCAAGAGGTGACCGGGAGCGTTTCTGCCGCCGGGGCAGAGGCAACGGGGTTGCTGGCGGGCACGCCGGTAGTGGCGGGCGCCGGTGATCAGGCAGCCGGCGCAATCGGTATGGGTATCGTCAGACCCGGGTCAGTGAGCGCTACGATTGGCACTTCCGGCGTTGTCTTCGCGGCTACCGATCGACCGGCACTCGATCCGCAGGGCCGCGTCCATACCTTTTGTCATGCGATACCGGACCGTTGGCACGTCATGGGAGTTACCCAGGCGGCCGGGCTGTCGCTCCGCTGGTTTCGCGACCGATTCGGCGCCGGCGAGGATGATTCAAGCGACGGCCACGCTCGTGACCCATACGACTACCTGGTTGAAGAAGCTGCGGGCGCACCAGTAGGCTCCGACGGACTGTTTTGGGCGCCTTATCTGATGGGCGAGCGAACGCCACATCTTGATCCGCACGCTCGCGGCGCGCTGGTGGGTCTCACCGCTAGCCACACCCGGTCGCATGTAATTCGAGCCATCCTTGAGGGAGTGACCTATTCACTGCGCGATACGCTCTCCATCTTCGAAGAGATGGCGGTGCCCGTCGCCAACATACGGCTTGGCGGCGGGGGTGCCCGCTCGAAGTTGTGGCAGCAGATACAAGCCGATGTTTACGGTCGCGCGGTCGAGTTGGTTGAGGCAGATGAAGGCGCGGCTTACGGTGCAGCCTTACTCGCCGGGGTGGGGAATGGAGCGTGGACTTCGGTGGACGAAGCCTGCAATCTAGCGGTCAAGGTTCGCGAGCGGATTGAACCCGAACCGGCGGCCAGCGAAGTGATGGCCCGGAATTACCAAAGCTTCAAAAAGATCTATCCGGCGCTGCGCCAAATCACCGGAACCGAGAGCTGATTCACAGCAGAGAGAAAGTCGAGCAACAAAAATGGCGGAAGAGATGTACACACCCAAGCCGGAAGACAAGTTTACTTTTGGCCTTTGGACTGTCGGCAATCGCGGCCGCGATCCTTTTGGCGACGCGGTGCGGCCCACGCTCAAGCCGGTGGACGCGGTACGTATGTTGGCCGAGGTCGGCGCCTGGGGCGTCAATTTCCATGACAACGATCTGGTCCCGATTGACGCGACCCCGCATGAGCGGGAGCAGATAGTTCGCGAGTTTCGGCAGGCGTGTGAAGAGAACGGAGTCGTTGTGCCGATGGCTACGGTCAACCTGTTTTACGATCCGGTTTTTCGCGATGGCGCGTATACAGCCAACGATGCGAGTGTGCGCGCCTACGCTTTGCAAAAGACAATGCGGGCCATGGACCTCGGTGCGGAGTTTGACGCAAAGACATTTGTGCTGTGGGGTGGGCGTGAAGGCGTTGAGACTGACGGCTGCCGCCGGCCCGACGAGGCGATCAAGCGCCTTCGCGAAGCCCTCAATTACCTCTGCGAGTACAGCGTTGACCGGGGTTACGACTACCGGATTGCGCTTGAAGCCAAGCCCAACGAGCCGCGTGCAGACATTTACATGCCGACGACCGGCGCCTACCTGGCGTTTATCACCACGCTTGATCGGCCGGAAATGGTGGGGGTCAACCCGGAAGTCGCCCATGAACACATGCCCGGTCTCAACATGACGCATGCGGTGGCCCAGGCTTGGGAATCCGGCAAGCTGTTTCACATCGATTTAAATGACCAAGTGCCGGGCCGGTATGACCAGGATCTGCGTTTTGGATCGGCCAATCCGAAGGCCGCGTTCTGGCTGGTGAAGTTTCTCGAGGATGTGGGCTATGACGGGCCACGTCATTTCGATGCCCACGCCTACCGAACTGAAGATTACGAAGGCGTGAAAGACTTTGCTCGCGGCTGTATGCGGACCTATCTGATTCTCAAGGAGAAGGGGCGGCAGTGGAATGCCGACCCGGAGATCAAGGCGCTGCTGGCCACAATCGCGGATACGAACAAACCTTCACTTGAAACGTACACTGGCGAGACCGGAACCGCGCTCCTGGCCAGATCGTTTGACCGGGTGGAAATGGCATCGAAGGGTTTGCAGTATGAACGTCTCGACCAACTGACGATCGATATATTGCTGGGCGCGCGGTGACAACCCTTTGGAGTGCGGCGGCTTGACGCCGCTTTCGTCCGCGGCGGCTTGACGCCCTTTTGGAGTGCGGCGGCTTGACGCC
>DATKIS010000700.1:0-9971 GCA_035543975.1 Pyrinomonadaceae bacterium | reverse complement strand
GCGGAGGAAAGCGGCGTCAAGCCGCCGCGGAGGAAAGCGGCGTCAAGCCGCCGCACTCCAAATGGAAATTCGTGGAGGCGAAATGGGTATCAAGGTTGGGAATGCTCCGGTCAGCTGGGGCGTGATGGAAGTTGCTGATTGGGGCGAGCAAATACCTTACGGCACAGTGTTAGACGAGATAGCCGCAGCCGGCTATGCAGGCACGGAACTCGGACCCTACGGTTATTTCCCCACGCAGCCCGATGAGTTGCGCTCGGAACTCTTAGCCCGCGAGCTTCAACTGGTGGCCAGCTTTGTTCCGATTCCACTTGCCCATTCGGAGCGCCACCAAGCCGGTTATCAGGAAGCGCTGAAGGTGGCGAAACTGCTGGCCCTTACCGGTGCCCGTCTGATTGTGCTGGCCGACGAAATGAGCCAATCGCGGATGGCGGTTTCCGGAAGAGTCGCTGAATCGCGTGATGGGATGAGCGACGAGCAGTGGGACGGCGCGGCTGAAATCCTGAACGGCATTTCTGAAGCATGTCTCGACCTGGGTGTTTCGGCAGTCTTCCATCACCATGCTGGAACCTACGTTGAGACGCCCAGCGAAGTCGAGCGGTTGTGCGAGATGACCGACCCGGATCTGCTCGGTCTCTGTCTCGACACTGGCCATTATTTCTTCGGCGGTGGCGATCCCGTGGACGCCGTGCGCAGGTACGGCGATCGAATTCGGCACCTGCACTTGAAGGACGTCCACCTTCCGGTGTTGGAGGCCGCCCGCCGGGATGGGGTAGGTTTCCTTGAGGCGGTACGGCGCGGAGTGTTTTGCGAACTCGGCCAGGGCGCAGTGGATCTGAATACGGTCATCCAGGAAGTGACGGCCGGCGGCGATTCGGAGTGGGCCATCGTGGAACAAGACGTGGACACACGAATTGGGAATGTTAATCCGTCGGAGAGTGCGCGTCGCAGCCGGCAATATCTCAAGGACGTCATCGGGATATAGCTCGCCTATGGGAGTGAATGCCGTCAGATGGGTCGTTATTTGTTCATTGAATAGTGGTTGCACGTCCACCCCGCCCTGACGGACGGGGCTACCAACTTCCGGTCCTCGGACCCGAGGGCATGCGGTCCGTGCAGACTGAATCAGCAACTATAGTCTCCTCAGGTATGTCTACGAGATTTGGAGGTGAGCCGTATCCAAGCCCTGGTCAAATATGAATCCGGCGTCGGACACGTCGAACTCCGCGACGTCGAAGAGCCGCGCTGCGGCGACGATCAGGTCAAAATCCAGGTGAGCTATTGCGGAGTTTGCGGTACCGATCTCCACGTTTACGAGGACACCTTCAGAAACTATCCACCAGTGATCCTCGGACACGAGTTTTCAGGCCAGGTGGTGGAAACCGGAAAGAACGTGAGTCATGTCGCCTGCGGCGATCCGGTAACTGTGTTGCCGGCCTCGGCGGTCATGTGCGGGAGTTGTGCCTACTGTCGCACGGGTCATTTCATGTTCTGTTCGCAGCGGCGGGGAATGGGTCACGGGATCAACGGGGCCTTTGCGGAGTATGCCGTGGTGCGCAAGGACCAGGCATACAAGATTCCCCAGGATCTGACGCTGGCCGCAGCTGCACTCAGTGAACCATTCGCCGCCGCGGTCCAGGCCGTCACCGAGATCACGAAGGTTAGGTTGGGCGATGTCGTTTTGATTTCGGGTCCCGGGCCCATGGGCCTCCTCTGTCTGAAGCTGCTGGTGGCTGAGGGGATCAAGACCATCGTGGCGGGGACGTCAGCCGATGCGCTCCGACTGGAGGCCGCGCATAGAATCGGCGCCAGTGTGATTGTCGATACCAGCCGCGAGGACCTGGCCGGGATTGTCGCTGAGGAAACCCGTGGGGCTGGAGTTGATGTAGCATTCGAGTGCTCCGGCGCCGGTCCGTCAGCCCGCAACTGCCTGCACGCTTTGAAGCCGCTCGGCCAGTACACGCAAGTCGGGATTTTTGGAAAGGAAGTGAGTCTGGAGTTTGACCTGATCTTTTACAAACAGCTTCGAGTGGCCGGCTCGGTTGCATATTCCATGGCGACCTGGGAGCGGTTACAGAAAATTCTGGATCAGGGAGCGGTCAGGCTTGACGATCTTGTTACTCATACAATGCCGCTCGCACAGTGGCGAGATGCTTTCGACCTGTGCTTGAACAAACAAGCCATCAAGGTGCTGTTGTCGCCGGCAACATTGTAGGGGCGACACTCCGTGGGCGCCCCAGCCTGCGGTAATAAGACGTCGAACTGTGGTGCGCAACCGACCGCACTCTGATTCCAGGCCCGAAGGGGCAGGCAGTCAATAGCCACGCCCGTGAGGGCGTGGGATAGGAATCAAAATAGACGCCGAGCGCCGAAGGTGCGGAACCCGGGATCGCAGGAAGTGCCGGCCCTTCGGGCCTTAAGAGATACTCAGAGGTGCCTTCCACGCCCTCACGGGCGTGGCTATTGAACGTCGGCCCTCCGGGCCTGGGAAATATATTCACCGGTGCCTTCCACGCCCTCACGGGCGTGGCTATTGACTACCGGCCCTCCGGGCCTGAAGAGATATTCAGGGTTGTATCCCAGGCCCTGACGGGTATGGCAACTGATTACCACCTGCGGGCCTAAGACTCCAATGAAGAATCATCTGGTCTCATCCCTACATGCCACGTTGCTGGCGATCTCGCTGTTGGTCGCTCAGGCAGTTCCGACGTTTAGCCAAATTGCCAACCGTGCCCAGCCGCTCGTCGCCTACGCCGACCCATTCGTCGGCACCGAGAATGGCGGCAACATCGTGCCCGGGGCCCAGGTCCCTTTCGGCTTCATCCACGTCAGCCCAGACACGGCAAATCCGAACACCGCCGGCTACAACCCTTACGAGAACATTCTCGGGTTTAGCCAGACGCATGTCAGCGGCACGGGCGGCGCGAGTAAGTATGGGAACTTTCTAACCTCACCCTTCGTCGGCAAATTGCGCGTTAACAATCTCGGATCCCCCAAGTCTGAAGAGACTGCCTCGCCAGGCTACTACTCGGTTCGACTCACGCGCCCAAACGTTAAAGCTGAGTTGACCGCGACTCGGCTCGTGGCCCTGCATCGTTACACCTATCCCGCTTCGAAGTTGGCGCAGTTGCTGATCGACGTCAGTTCGGTGGTTCAACCCGAGACCGGCAAGGACGCGATCAAGAATCCCCATCCGGTTGACTGTTGGGTGCGGGTAATCGCGCCGAATCGCATTGAGGGCAGCGGAAACTTTATCGGCGGCTGGAACCAGTCGCCCTACACCATCCACTTTTCTGCGGAGTTTGACCGCTCGTTCAGTGAATTCGGTACCTGGCGCGATAACCGGATTGATGCCGGTACCGCCGCCGCAGCCAATGAGGGCCGCGTCGGAGCTTACGCCACCTTCGACACCACAAATGTTCAGACAGTGCAGATGAAGATCGGTGTCTCTTTTATCAGTCCGGAGAAAGCCCGGGCCAATCTAACGCAGGAGATTCCCGGTTGGGATTTCAACCTGGTTCGCCGCCAGGCGGAAGCGGCGTGGGAAGACGTGTTGGGTAAGATCAAAGTCCAGGGAGGCACTGACGAACAGCGCCGGATCTTTTACACGGCGCTCTTCCACTCCCACTACATGCCCCACGATCTATCTGGCGAAAACATCTGGTGGAAATCCGACGAGCCACACTACGAAGATTTCTACGCTATCTGGGACACCTATCGCACACACTTTCCGCTGCTGCTCTTAATTCAACCTGAACGCCACCGCGATATGATCCGTTCTCTGGTTGACACTTATGTTCATACCGGCTGGATGCCTGATTCACGGATTGCCGGGGCGAATGGTATGACCCAGGGTGGTTCCAATGGCGATGTTGTGGTGGCGGATGCGATGACGAAAGGCGTGGCGGGAATCGACTATCGTAAAGCTTACGAGGCAATGGTGAAGAACGCCGAAGTTGATAGCCCGCGGCCCCTTTATGAAGGACGAGCGCTCGACGAATACAAACGGCTGGGCTATGTGAGCATGAATTACCCGCGTTCAACTTCGCGTACCGTCGAATATGCGTACGACGATTTCTGTATTGCGCTTGTGGCTGAGGCCCTCGGACGTACGGCCGACAAGCAAAAGTATCTCGAGCGTGCGAAAAACTGGATGAACGTCTGGAGCGATGAGACGCTTTCGGCCCGCCCACGTTACGCCGACGGCCGCTGGCTTGCGCCCTTCGAGGCAGACCACTTTTTTCCAGATAAAGACTATAGCTACTGGGACGCACCGTTTTACGAAGGCAGCGGATACATCTACGGAACCTACGTGCCCCACGACGTGCAGGGTCTGATTAATAAGCTCGGCAACGACGAGCGTTTTGCCGCGTGGCTCACCACATTCTTCGCAAACCCTCCTACACGCCATCCGGGTTTCAATAGCGGACTCTACAATCACAACAACGAGCCAAACTTTCTGGCAGCGTTTCTTTACATACATGCGGGTCATCCGGAGGGTACACAGCAGCGCGTGCGGCAGATTCTCGCGAACGAATATATGACCGGACGCGGCGGGCTGCCGGGTAATGACGATAGTGGCGCGATGTCTTCGTGGTACGTGTGGAGCGCGATGGGCCTTTACCCGAATGCCGGTCAGCCTTACTACTACATCTGCAGTCCGCTATTTCAACGCTCAACAATCAACCTCGGCGGCGGACGCACGTTCATCATCGAAGCACCGGAAACCTCCGATGCCAATTCATACATTCAATCAGCGACGCTCGACGGGCCTAAGCTAGATCGCGCCTGGCTCAAGCATGAAGAGATTGCGCGCGGCGGACGGCTCGTGCTTCGCATGGGCCCAACCCCTTCAACGTGGGGACGCGATAACCGGCCACCTTCAATGTCCGCGGCACTGAAGTAATCGAAGACTCTGCTAGGGTAGGGGTACAGTGCCAAAGTTCTTTCATTGAAAGCCAACACGGAGGTGAAGTAAGCTGTCGTTGAACGCGGAGATCTTGCAATGGCACAGAACTTTTCGAAAGTAGTCGAAGACGTAAAGCAACTCTCAACCGCTGAGAAGGAAGAGCTGCAGGGACTTCTCAAGATCTACCTGATTGAGGAGCGGCGGCGAGAGATTGAACAAAACTACGAAGCTGGTCTCGACGAGTTGCGCGAAGGCGGAATAAGTTTCTCACGCGATCCGGCCACGCTTCGTAAATCCTTAAGCAATGATTGACGTCGGGTTCAGCTCCTCATTCAAGCGCGCGTTCAAAAAACGAATCAAGGGCAACGCAAGCCTGGAAAAGCGGTTTTGGGAAAGACTTGAGACATTCCAGGATGAGCCTTTCCATCAAACGCTAAGACTCACAAATTATCCGGAAGATTGAAACATCTGTGGAGTTTTTCGATTGAGTACGACTTACGAGTGGTGTTTGCTTTTCTTGATGATAATCGAGCGTTATTCGTCGATATCGGAACGCACGAGGAGGTGTATTGAGGGGAGGCCGCTCTCTGCTACCTGGCCACACTCAGGGTAACGACCGGGTATGGAAGACACTGGTGGAAGCGTCGTCAGGGGAATGCATCGGGACTCTAACCGAGACTAGTAGCTTGCGAGTGCAGAAGTTATCACGTACCCATGATCTTCTTATAAAGTGCTTTCATGGAGATCCCAGCGCCATCCTGAAACTCATTAGTCACAAGATCACAGATTTTTATTGCACCACCTCGACCCCCATAACCCTCAAAATCTCCTTTGTTGGTCCAATCCCATTCGCCCCCGGACTTCAATACTCTGAGCATATCCTCAGAACCAAATTTACCTTGGGTGAGCGCCCTGTCAATTACATCCGCGCCAATGAAGCACATTGCCCAGAGACCTGATCCCCTAAGAATGATGTACTTTCGCGGCTCAATCCAGGCTTGGGGCTGCCACTTCATGACGGCATTAAAGTAATTACGTATCACCTTATATTGAGCATCCGCCTCCCTTAAGGCAGTTAACCTTTGTCGGTCGAGAAAACATGTACTCTATGCCAGTATGAAGAGTTCTAAGTGGCACGTCAGCGCATTTGTTCGAGCGGTGAGGGGTTTCGTATACTCATCGCTAGAATCGCGGTGAAATGCTGCGAAGTCTTCGTCGGAGATCGTATCCAGAAAGAGGTTGTCATCAAAGTACCAAGCAGGCCCCGTAAACGAGGGGGTCTTCAGTTCAAAGGAAAATCGCTATAGACTACGCTCACGCGATCATCGATGACGTCGTTGCTTTGTGAAAGATAGTAGCCGGCGACATTCTCGTTGACGGTGCATCCGCCGCGCAATTGTGTGAGTTCTTCGATGAGCCATGACAAAGTATCTTGATAGGCTGGCTCGTAGCGAAGTGGAAGATAAACTTCAACGCGAATTCTTTGGGCGAAGCTGGGCAAGGCGCTTCTTTCTCCATTCAGAGATGTTCTTCAACCGGCGGCGAAATTCGGCGTCTGAGACTTCCGCTTTGGCGGGCTTCTTCGTAGTTGGGGCCTGAGGAACGACCTCATACTTGTTTTTCATGCTGCTTCTCCGCGCTCATTATCATCCAGGCATCTGTCCATATCAAGGAACTGAGGAAGAAGAGCGTCGGCAGGATGTCCTGTCTACCAATCAACACGAGATAGTTGATTGGCGAGGTGTCGGAGATGACAATCTTCAGGAGAGAACCCTCTTGAGTAATTCGCGCTCGCGCGCGGCGTCCTGCACGGAATAGTCCACCCACGGAACGCCATGAGCAGCGAGAAATTCATGCACCTGCATCCTGGTATCAAAGCCCAGAATTTGCCGAACATGGGACGTGGTTAGCTGGCCCGACTGGAAGCCCTCGAGAGCTACCTGCTCGAGAATCTTGCGCGGCAGGTTATGAGTGTCACTCGAAAGGATCTCATCTGGCAATGAAATAGTAACTGGCATATTGCGTCCCCAAATACTTTCATGCCAAGTATAACAAGACCGTCAAGACAGAGATACCTGGCTTCCACTGGCCAGGCCCTTCTTCACCCTTCCCGATCTCCGATTGCCTAAGCTGCAAGCATGGCCGGATAATGCCGGTTATGAGGAGAACCATGCTGAAGGCGACGCGAGTAACCATCTACGCTTTGTGCCTTTTAGGGGCCACGATCCCGAGCCGCGCTCAGCCGGAAGCAAACTTGCAAGTTCGGACGATTGACCGAGTAGTTCATATTAATCCGCCCGGTCCGAACGACAGTCGTTACGCTTATGTTCCTTTTGATGTTCCTCAGAATGCCGCTCGGATCAAGGTGAGCTATCGATACGATCGCGCGACCGACACTAACACAATCGACATCGGACTTTTCGACTCTCGCTTCAGTGGTTCGGATACCGATCCGCGCGGCTTTCGTGGATGGAGTGGTGGCCGGCGATCCGAGTTTTTTGTCTCTCGCGAAGAGGCGACACCCGGCTACCTGCGGGGCGAGCTGCCGGCCGGCAAGTGGCGGGTCATCCTTGGGCTTTACCGAGTGGGGCCGGCTGGCGTCGATATTTCGTTAAAGATAGAAATTGAAACCAGGACGGGTTCGCCAAAGTCTGCGAGCGTTTCCAGCGGAGCCAGTGAAGGCGCAACCGGCGCATCCGCACCAGCTCTGGTTGAGAATCAAGCCTTGCGGCCAGCGCCTGTCGATCGGAAAAGCGCCGGACCCGGCCGACGCTGGTGGCGTGGCGATCTTCACATGCATACGGTCCACAGCGACGGCAACTGGACCATCGCTGGGTTGATCTCCAGTGCACGCAGCAGCGGACTTGATTTCATTGCGATCGTCGATCACAACACAGCCAGCCATCATGAGGAGATTAATCGTCTGAGCAAGGGCTCGCGCCAACTGCTCGTGATGCGGGGCGAAGAGATCACAACGTACGGCGGTCACACGAATGCCTGGGGACTTCCCTCAGGCACCTGGATCGACTTTCGCACGCATCCCGGAGACAGCAGCAGAATTTCGGAGATCGCCCATAATGCCCATCGGGCCGGCGCGCTCATCTCAATTAACCATCCGTTCGCTCTATGCGGGGGATGCGGGTGGAGCTACGACGCAACTGCGCGAGACTTCGACGCAATTGAAGTTTGGAATGGCTCCTGGGATTTTACCGACGAGCCGGCGGTCAAGATGTGGGATCAGATCTTACAAAGCGGCCGGCGAATCACGGCGATCGCGTCGACCGACTCACACCGTCCCGACACGCCGCTCGGCAAACCATCAACTCACGTGGCAGCGAAAACATTGACGCAGCCGGCGGTGCTGGCAGCCATTCGTGATGGTCATGTTTACTTGACTGATGGAACACCGGGACTCGCGGTCAGGTTCGCAGCAGCGTTGACAACGGGCCGACCCGGTATGCGTTGGATGATTGGCGACGAGATTCGCTTGAAAGGTCCGGGAAAAATTCGTTTCTTTATCACGGTCGAAAACGCGCCGGCGGGCTCAAGAGTTTCCCTGATCTCGAAGGGTGAGGTGATTCGGACGTTTCCCATCGGAACGGGCGGTCAGCCGCAAGAAGTCGAGGTTGAGTGCGGCGAAGCCTCATATTTTCGGCTCGAGGTTCGCGATCGCAAGAACACCATGATCGGAATGACAAATGCGATTTATGTACGACTTCATCGGCGCTGATTTGTAGCGATGGCCCTTCCGTGGACACCCCTCGGTTCGGTGTCATCTTGTTCCGAAGGTAAGAGGATAGACAGCAAAAGGGGGCGGCCACGGAGTGCCGCCCCTACATTTTTTCAACGCGACCAGCTTCGACGATCAGTTTCGAGTCGCCTGGAAGACCTTCTTTTCACCTACCGCCAGCGACGACTCAGGTTGTGCCTCCATCGGAATCGTTTGCGGCACGTAGTTCTGATCGAGCGTCAAAACCCGCAACAACTTTAGTCGCCTGCAGCCACGCTCCGAGGCCGGCTGAGTGCTCGGGTGACAACGCGCGGTTACCGTTTGTAGCGCCGCCGGGGAAACACCATGCGGCAGGCGCACCGCCGTACGAAAATTGCCGCTCCGGTCTATTCGCAAACGACCGTCGCCAAGATCCGAAGCAAATACCTCAGACTGCCCGGCGACTTTGACGTCAAAGCCAAGCCCGGCTCCGGTCTGTTCAGACGATGCTTCGATGTAAAAGTAGTCTCGCGGATCGGCGATGATATTAATTCCGGTGGGATTGGGGCTGATGCGGTTTTCACGTTGCAACTCCTCCGTCATCACCCGGTAGGTTTGCGGGTATTGGTCCATCACACTTTCGCGCGTAGCAGTTTGGAGGTCGGCCCGGAAAGGTAAAGGCGCAAAGCGGACCTCCGAGCAGGCCAGGTCGGAAAAATTGTTGTTGTCTGAGGCCACCGCCAGCAGTGGATGACGTCCGCCGGTTCGCGCGCCAGTGAAGATTTTGACCTCGTGGTTTACTCCCTGGTATGTCTCCTCGCTTATTCTTCCGTCGCGAACCCGGAACTCATAAACCCACTCGATGTCCGTCCCGCGTCCCCAGCGCGCCATCAACGCGAGCGTCTGGGTGCCGCCATCTTCGTTGGTGAAGATAGCGGTATAGCGAATGATTAGGTCCCTTCCGGTTAAGCCGTTCTTATTGATGCCGCTGTTTAGAGAGGGCTGGCGGACAATTCCGCTTTCTAATCGATTGGGTGGAACAGGCAGAATTTCGTAATACATCACCATCGGGATGTCGGTGAAGTGGTCGATAGTATTGGCGCGGGCGTACATCACCGGTGAATGCGCCAAAGCCAATTGATCTTCCTGCGCCCTCACTGAGGAGTTTGCGGGTGAGAGCAGTAAGACCCGGACCGACTTCACCTCGGCGGTTTGCGCTCGCTCAGCCGATCGCGGCAGATTGAGCGACACCGAAACCGTATGATTACCTTTGCCCAGGTGTCCAAGCATGACTCGATACTGAAACACTTCGTCACCAGCCCATAACAGCAAGTCCTGGTTATGCACACCGTCGAC
>DATKIS010000699.1:0-2199 GCA_035543975.1 Pyrinomonadaceae bacterium | reverse complement strand
GCCCGTATCTCAGCCAAGTCTCGCCTCTTTTGCTTTAGGTCAGCCGATTGATCCGTGTTCTCACTGCGCCTTTCATTCGCGTACGAGTCCGAACACCGCTTCGCTAAGACAGGCGGAGCCGGCCCAGCGTTCGGTCGATTTCAATATTCCACTCCCGGTTTCCAAGGTGGCGCCGGTTACAGCGTCTCCCGTCACGGCTTTGACTCTGAGAGCCCACGGGCCGCCTGGCGATCCGTCTCACAGATATCTCTTCATTAACATCTTCCGTATTTAGTTCCTTCCGACAATCACCTTCGTGATAGTGGCACGGGCGGAAGCCTGTGTTCTTCAATTCATTCAGTCCGTCGACAACCTGTTAGCGTTCGCTGCGGCGAACCAAGTAAGGGGGAACCATGAACCTGCCCAGTAATTTGAATATTGCGCTGCGAACAGTAAGCGCCATTGCCTTGATGTTTGCGGTCAGCGTGAGTGTATTGCCGCAGCACGAAGGGCATGACATGTCGAAGATGAAGCCGGCAGCTAAACCAAAGCCGAAGGCGGCGCCGCGGAAGAAGAGAACTGTTACGCGCGCGAGGCGAACTCCGACGAGAAGAGCAGCCAGGCCGAGACCTTCGCCTTCGCCCAGTCCGCACGTAATGACGCCTGGTATGGAAATGCCGACCGCTTCTCCAACACCGGAGGCTTCGCCGCATATTCACACCCCGGGAATGCAGATGCCGACAGCATCGCCGTCGCCGAGTCCGGGGCACGTGATGACGCCCGGTATGCAGATGCCGTCTTCAACGCAGGTTCAAGAAACTGTGAGAGCGCGCCGGCAAGTCATTCCGGCGGGTCCGACTCTCCGCCTTGAAGATCTGGAAGCGATGGCGATTCAACGCAACCCCACGCTCGCGCAGGCCGAAGCCTCCATCCGCGCCGCCGAAGGACGTAGACGCCAGGCTGGGATGTTTCCCAATCCGATAGCCGGTTACTTCCTGGAAGAATTTGCTTTCCGCTCACCGGGCGAGACGATGGAGCAGGGTGTCTTTATCGAACAGACCATCCCGCTCGGCGGAAAGCTGACCAAGGCGCGTCGAGTCTTCGCGCGTGAGAAAGATCAAGTAGTGATTCTCGCCGAGGCGCAACGTCTCCGCGTTACCAATTCCATTCGCATCCTCTATTACGAAACGCTGGGGACACAAAGACTGGTCGAGTTGCGTGACGATCTTTCACAACTGGCGCGAGAAGCGGTGGACATTACTAAGGAACTCTACAACGTGGGCCAGGCTGACCGTCCCGATCAGTTCGAGATAGAGATTGAGGCGGAGCGTTCGGAGATTGATTTCCTCCGGGCGCAGAACGACTGGCTGCGGTCATGGCGTTCGCTTGCGGCGATGGTAGGTAATCCCGAACTGGCGCCGGCGCGGCTGGCGGAAAGTCCGGAAGATGAGCTGGTCGCCTTGGATGAAACGCAGTTGTTGGAAACGTTGCTCAAAGGGAGTCCTGAAGTAAGGGTGGCCCAGGCAGGTGTGGAACGCGCGCGGGCCGTGGTTTCGCGCGCCCGGGCTGAACGAATTCCGGATCTCTTTCTGCGTGGTGGCCTCGGCTACAACTATGAACGGTTTGAGCCGCTGCCGCCCTCAAACGTAGGGCGTCGCAAAGGTGCGGAGGGACGTTTGGAAGTGGGAGTTAACGTACCCGTCTTCAATCGCAACCAGGGTGGGATTGCGGCTGCGGAAGCGGAACTCGCAATTGCCGAGCGTGATCTCGAACGCCTGCAACTGGTTTTGCGCTCGCGGTTCGCTTCGGGTTTGCGCGAGTACCGCAATGCCCAGCAAATGGCCGAACGATATCGAACCCAGGTGGTGCCGCGCGCGCGTCAGGGTTACCAGATGTATCTGTCCAGTTTCCGCCAGATGGCAGCGGCCTATCCGCAGGTGCTAATCGCCCAGCGCACGCTATTCCAGGTTGAGGTCGAATATGCCAGAGCTTTGATCCAACTGCGTCAGAGCGCTGTTGGTCTACGCGGATTTTTGCTGGAGGGCGGTTTAGACGCTATTGGGAAACCCGGCGAATCGGGGGATCGAACCGAAGGCTTTAAGCTGAGGTCAGCTAGCGAAGCAACCGAGAGTTCTGAACCGTGAAGACCGCAATGACCACCAGAGATATGGGCGAAGAGAGATATCAAAAGGTTTCGAACAAAACAGGAGTGAGAAATGG
>DATKIS010000698.1:0-4091 GCA_035543975.1 Pyrinomonadaceae bacterium | reverse complement strand
GGGCGAGTGAGCAGTTCTTTGTAGGGCCAGACAACGGGATCTTCAGTTATGTCTGTGACCGGTCTGAGCAGGCGGAGATCGTCCATCTGACAAACAGCAAATACTTTCGTCACCCGGTTAGTCCTACCTTCAACGGTCGCGATATCTTCGCTCCAGTCGCTGCAGCGCTTTCAACCGGCGTCACTCCAGCTGACCTGGGAGACAAAGTCAAAGACTATGTGAAACTGAAACCTCTCCAGGCTGAGGCCGCGTCAAATGGTGAAATAGTTGGGCGCATCATCCACGTCGATCGCTTCGGAAACTGCGTTACGAACATCACTCCAGCCGAACTGACGCCGCGAATGATTGCCGGCGGGGCGAGACTGAGGGTGAAGGGCAAAGTAGTGAAGTCTTTTCGCAATTACTTCGCTGAAGTCACCGGCAGCAAAGACAAAGTATTTGCTGTTTGGGGAAGCGCAGGTTTTTTGGAGATCGCAGCGGCGCAGAGATCGGCCGCCCAGATTTTGAAAGTCTCGCGCGGTGACGAAGTGATTGCTTCTCAACCATAGACGCAATCCACGAAAAGACACGAAGTATCACAAAAATCTTTAGTGCGGTTTGTGAGATTTCGTGGAACGTATTTCTTCTCATTCTTTGCGTAGCTTGGCGGCGTAGTATTAGCGGTCGCTTGTCACTCGCTTTACTGTTTGTTATCTTCAGTTCACACGAAAACTCATGATAAATAAAGCAAATGCGCCGGCCGCAACTTCCTCAGCAGGACTCCGTGGAGTCTTTGCTGCGACCTCGTCTATCTCCGATGTCAACGGTGAAAAGGGCGAGTTAATTTACCAGGGTTACAACATTCACGATCTGGCAAAGCATTCTACTTTCGAGGAAGTAATCTTTCTTCTTTGGAACCAGCGCCTTCCGACTTCGTCTGAACTATCAGAACTCGAAAAATCTTTGAGGGCTGCTTACGAGATACCGGCCGAGCTGGTCGCCTTGATGAAGCAGTTTCCGCATGACGCTGATCCGATGGATGTGTTGAGGACGGCGATCTCGGTGCTCGAGTTTTACGACGAAAACTCGCGCGACGTCTCGCGTGAAACAAGTCTCAAGACGGCGGTCCGGCTGACCGCGCAGTTTCCCACAATCGTAGCTGCCTCTGATCGTATTCGTCGGCAGCTCGACTTGATTGACCCAGATCCAAATCTCGGCATCGCGGCAAACTTTCTTTACATGCTGCGCGGCGAACGGCCTTCGGAACACGAGGCACGCATCTTTGACGTTTGTTTGGTGCTCCACGCTGATCACGAACTCAACGCTTCGACCTTCACTGCCCGAGTCATCGCTGGAACTTTGGCCGACATGTACGCCGCAGTCACTGGAGCCATCGGCGCACTCTCAGGCCCGCTGCACGGCGGTGCCAACACCAACGTGATGAAGACGCTGCTCGAAATCGGCGAGGTGGACAACGTCGAGCCTTACATCAAAAAGGCATTGGCTGAGAAACGAAAAATCATGGGCTTTGGTCACGCCGTTTACAAGACTGAAGACCCGCGCGCGACTCATTTGCGAGAGTTTTCGAAACAGGCAGGCGAAGCAGCCGGAGATTCGAAATGGTATGACATGTCGCGCAAGGTTGAAGAAATAATCATGCGCGAGAAAGGGCTCTTTCCCAACGTCGACTTCTTCTCCGCTTCGACCTATTACATGATGGGAATCCCGCTCGATCTCTATACGCCCATTTTTGCCGTCAGCCGCATTTCGGGTTGGACCGGACATATCCTCGAGCAATACGCCGACAACAAACTCATCCGCCCGCGTGCGGAATATGTCGGTCAAAGAGACGTGGCTTACGCCCCCATAGATCAGCGATAGACCGGATTTCCGCTTTTTAGTACCTATATAGTTCTCCAGCGCAAGCAATCCAGAACACTCTCAACCTCATCGGCTGTTAGGCTATTCCCCGTAATGTTGAATTCGGTCGTCAAATACATCCTTACTTGCCTATTGGTTCTCTCAAGTCTTTTCCTCCAGACTGCGCCGGGCTTCGCCAGGGGCTTGTTCGCGATGCCCGCGAGCGTCTTTACCGTCACTAACACCAACGACAGCGGACCTGGTTCTCTTAGGCAGGCGATTGAGGATGCGAATGCCAATCCCGGTGCGGATACGATCAGATTCAGCATCGGTTCAGGTGCGAAAACGATCGCCCCTTATTACATGCTGCCTTTGGTTACCGACCCTGTAATCTTCGACGGCACAACCCAGCCAGGTTATTCGGGCCGTCCTATCGTTGAATTGACTGGATATCAGTTTGGTGGTGTCGGTTTGTCCATAACCGGCGGAGGCTCCACAGTCCGTGGTCTGTTACTTAACAGATTCGGGAACGCGATTAATCTGAATATGAGAGGCAACAATAAAGTCGAAAACTGTTTTATTGGAGTCGAACGAACCGGCATGGTTGCCGAATCCAATACTTCGAGCGGCATTATCATTATCTCTTCCCCCGGGAATCGGATCGGTGGCACGTCGCCCGGAATGGGTAATCTGATCTCCGGAAACCTGGGAGCGGGTATTGAAATAAGAAATAACTCACCCGGTACCCTGGTGCAGGGGAATTACCTTGGTACGGACATCAACGGAAATTACCCGGTTGCGTTCTTCGAAACGCATATTGGCAGCGGTACCGGAATCGCTATCTCCGGGTCTGACAATACCGTCATTGGCGGCACCGAGCCGGGCGCCAGGAACATAATCTCCGGCAATAACCGGGGCGGAATTGATATCCAGAATTCCGCGGGCACCATAATCAAAGGGAACATTATCGGGACGGATGCGGCGGGCCGCTATGCCTTGGCCAACAATAAGAACGGCATCGAAATGCACCACACCCGAAACACCGTTATCGGAGGAACCGAACCCGGCGCGCGCAACATAATTTCGGGCAACAAGTTTGGACCCTCGGGCAGCGGCAACGGTATTTTGATCATGAGCAACGGCAACAGCTCTACCGTAACGGCAGACAACGTGATCCGCGGCAACTACATTGGAGTCGGTGAGGATGGAGTCACGTCGATCCCAAATTCCGACAACGGCGTGATCATTGTTAATGCAACCAATACCATCATTGGTGGTTCGGAACCGGGCGCGGGAAACATCGTCGCGAATAACACATTCGCAGGGGTGAGGGTTTTTTCGGACACGAATCCGCCCGGCCGAGGCAATTTGATCAGTCGCAATTTGATCTTCTCTAACGGTGATTTGGGGATCGACATCGGGTCCGGCGGCCCAACTCCAAACGATCCCGCCGACGTGGATACGGGCGTAAATGAATTACAGAACTATCCGGTCCTGACTTCGGCCCATTCCTCGTCGGGCGTAACGACTGTGATTGGCAATCTCAATGGCATGGGCAACACTGCCTTCACGATAGAGTTTTTTGTTAATAGCTCGTGTGAAGCCGGAGGGATCGGAGAAGGGCAGTCGTTCGCAGGTTCAACCCAGGTGAAGAACTGGGGAAACGATTCGCCTATTTATGCCACTCTTCCGTTCCCGGCACTGGTCGGACAATTCATCACGGCCACGGCCATTGATCCACTCGGCAACACTTCAGAGTTTTCACAGTGTATGGTGGTAACCGATACCGCGCCGCCTCCCCCAACGGTGCCAACGCCGGCTCTGCTAACTGCGGCCGGTTCCGAGGAAGTTCTCGCTCTTGAGTCGGTTACATTTCTACGCGGTCCTTTTCCAGTCGAGATGGAGTCCGGTGTCGGCGGCGAGCGCCGGACTCGCGTGATGCTGTTTGCAGCGAATGTGGAGTTGTTATCAGGCGAGGGAACTGAGGCAGTCACTGTACAGGCCGAAGACCCGCTGCACCAGTCGTACGCACTGCCGGTTGAGTTTGTCGGGAAGGTGCCAAACTACGATTTACTAACTCAGTTGGTGGTCCAGCTACCGGAAGTGGTTCCTGTCGGAGATCTGAGGGTGAGCGTTACGGTGCACGGCAAGACGAGCAATCAAGTAACCCTGCGACTGCGATAGTCAGAACCACCTGCGTCAGCGGGTGGCTCTTTTTCCGCCGACATTGCCCGGCAGGGCCACGCGCTACG
>DATKIS010000697.1:0-2714 GCA_035543975.1 Pyrinomonadaceae bacterium | reverse complement strand
CTATCACGCCGTAGCAGAATCCTCGCGTACGGACCGCCCGCGTGATGTATCCATTGGGATCCGCGCAATTTCACTAAGCTGCCGAAATCAAACTTTCGGTGACACCCGTTGGCACTCTTGTTGCGGATAGAGCTGCCTCCTGACATTGAATAGCGTCCGATGACTATTCGGTTAATCGGCAAGATAGCCGGCGTCATGTGATCCGAGACAAAGGATTGCGAAAGTGAGGTACTGCATGTCTGCAATAACCAAAACCAAGGCCCACGTCTTAATTGTTGATGATGAAGCTGAGATTAGAGACGTCTTACATGAGTTTCTCAGCGAGTCATACCAATGTCTCGCGGTCAATTCGGCGGAAGCAGCGCTCGAGTTGATTGCAACCAAGAAATTCGACCTCATTATTAGCGATATCGGGATGGAACGAATGAGTGGCCTCGAGATGGTGCCGCTGATTCTTGAGGTCGCCCCTGAAACAACCATTCTTATGGTTAGTGGCCGGCGGACCATCGAATCCGCAATTGCCGCGATGCACGCGGGGGCCTTTGACTACATTACGAAGCCTTTTGACCTGCGCCACGTGGATGCGGCAGTCAGTCGGGCCATCGAACACCGCAAGCTCCTCGAAGCCAAACGACACTACGAAGAAAGTCTGAAGGAACTGGTAAATCAGCGTACCGTGGAGTTTGAGCATCTGGCGACTCACGACCCGCTAACCGATCTACCAAATCGCGCGTTGTTTGAAGATCGTGTCGCCCAGGCGGTCGCAGTTGCGCAACGCACTGGTCAAATGTGCGCTACGCTCTTTCTCGCCCTGGATGGATTCAAGAAAATCGTCGACACGCTTGGACATGGCGCTGGCGACCTCCTGCTGAAAGACGTGGCCAGGCGATTGAAGAAGTGTATGAATGAGAGTGACACGGTGGCCCGCTTTGATGGATATGAATTTGCTCTTCTGCTTACACAGGTGACGGAAACAAAGGATCTGGTCGAGATATCGCGTTCAATCACCGAGGTGCTGAGACGTCCGTTTGGTCTGGTAGATCAGGAAGTCTATGTAACGGCGAGCATAGGTATTAGTCTTTTCCCTTATGATGGACGGGACTTGAGGACGCTGCTAAAGAACGCCGATGCGGCGTTGTATCGGGCCGAGATGCAGGGAGGTAACAACTATCAATTCTACGCTTCTGAGATGAATGCCGGCGCCCTCAAGCGATTGGCTTTGGAGTCAAGCCTGCGCCAGGCCGTAGAGAACGAAGAGTTCGTGGTCCATTACCAATCGCAGGTAGACCTCCAATCAAAGAGTATCGTTGGGAAAGAAGCACTCGTTCGCTGGCAACATCCGGAGCTAGGATTGCTTCCGCCGGGGGACTTCATCGACCTTGCTGAAAAGACCGGATTGATCCTGGATATCGGCCATGCAGTCATGCGCTCAGCATGCCTTCAGGCGCGGCGATGGCAATTGGACTCATTCCCTAACCTTCAATTGGCTGTGAACGTCTCGGCCCGTCAACTTAAGCAAAAGGATTTCCTTTCCCGTCTAGTCGATATCCTCGATGAGTCCGAGATCGATCCCGCTACGCTCGAGTTGGAGTTAACCGAAACTTCCATCATGGAAGATCCGGAATCCGCTGCCAGATTGCTGGCTGAGATCAGAAGGATGGGAGTGAAGATCGCTATTGACGATTTCGGCACGGGATATTCTTCGCTTAGTTATCTAAAGTGCCTTCCTATCGATACTCTGAAGCTGGATCGGTCCTTTATTTACGACGTCACTATTCATCCGGACCATGCGGCGCTGGTCATGGCAATCATTACTCTGGCGCACAATCTAAGACTCAAAGTGATTGCGGAGGGCGTGGAAACAGAGGAACAACTGAATTTTTTGCGTCTGCTGAGATGCGATGAGGGACAAGGTTACTTCTTCGACAAACCAACTTCAGCAGAACTAACTACGCCGTTTGCGTCGAGGTGCTTTGATGAGGTGCCGGGCGCCATAGCGACGGCGGCCTAAACCGAGATTGTTGCAGTAAAGGCCGGCGCGTGAGACCAAAGAGAGAGACATTCGTCCAGATCGTCCGGAGGTAACACCGGCCGCCAAAGGTTCATTTGAAACTGCTAATGAGGACGATGTCACTTGTGATTGTGCCGCGCCCGTACGCCAACTGCTTCGCATCGCCTGACCAGTCGAAACTGAAGAAAGTGTCCGAAGTGAAGTTCGTTAATTGTCTGGAGGGGCCACCGTCGAGCGACTGAATCCGAAGGTTGGTCACACCGGAAAGCACACCGCCATTTGTCAGATTGTAGATAATCGAGCGTCCATCCGATGTCCAGCTCGTATTAGGCCGAGCCTGGGAAGTTACCTCAAATGACTTCAGCGACGGGCCGCCCGCAAACGGCATTACGGTAATGTCCCAGACGAACTGACGCGTCCCGGCCGGGCGGACGTAGGTGACGAATTTACCATCCGGGGACATGTCTGATGCCCAGCTATCCTCCGTGAGCGGTATTAGCTCTCCGCCGTCAGCAGCCACTTTCCACGAACGAAAACTGGGAGAACTACAGATTACCCATTGTCCATCCGGAGAGAAGAAAGGCGCGAATTCGCCACTGCCGTTGGTCAATTGCTTCAGATTGTTTCCATCAATGTCGATACGATAAATGTGATAACTACCGGTGCGATTAGATGTGAAAACGATGTAGTGGCCGTCCGGAGA
>DATKIS010000696.1:0-2603 GCA_035543975.1 Pyrinomonadaceae bacterium | reverse complement strand
GTTCGTTCACCGCCGTGTTGTTATTGCTCGTAATCGGGCTGGCAGCGTTTACGCCGCGCCCGGCTCAATCGGAAGGCCCAAATCAGACGCAGCAATTCTGGTCACCTTACTACCGAATTGACTTCAAGCAGGCTGATCTATCCCTTTCCGTGAATCAGATCTATCACCAACAAATGGTCTCGCGAAACGAGAACTTTCCCGCCTATGCTCTGCCACACTTGCTGAATCGAGACGCGGGCAGGCCGCCTTTCGCGGAGGTTTTGATCATCGGCGCAGGTTCGGGCAACGATGTCAGCCGGGCCTTGCAGTGGGACGCGAAACACGTTGACGCCGTGGAGATCGATCCAGCGATCTACCGTTTGGGACGGACGTATCATCCAGATCAACCTTACCTGGACGGGCGGGTTCAGATTCACTTGGATGACGGCCGCAACTTTGTTCGGTCAACTGGCCGCAAGTACGACTTGATTATCTATGCCCTGGTCGATTCCCTGGTGCTGCACAGCGGCTACAGCAATATTCGGCTGGAAAGTTTTCTGTTCACGCGCCAGATGTTCGAAGACATTCGCCGCCACCTCAAACCAAACGGCACCTTCGTAATCTACAACTACTTCCGTCAGGGCTGGCTTGCCGCGCGTTTGCAAAAAGGGCTGGACGAAGTATTCGGCTCCGGCAACTCCTTAGTCCTGACCTTGCCCTATCGGAAAGTGATTGAGCCGGACAAAGCTACTTTCGGAGACTTTACGGTTTTCTTTGCCGGGGGCACCAGCGAGTTGCGGAACGCCTTTGCCCGCCAGCCCGACTATTGGCTGCGCAACGACGAGCCGCCCGGACCAACATCACCAAACGGCTTCCAACAACAGCCAGGAGCTGGGCCCACGCCAGCCAACCAACAGCCCCCGGTCTCAGCCAGCGAAGTGGCGCCTCACTGGCAGCATTTTGGCTTAGCCAGCGTTTTGCCGCCTGAGGGTGAACTGCGGACCGCCACCGACGACTGGCCGTTCCTGTATCTCCGTGGCCCGATGATACCGACCCTGAGCTTACGGGGAATGGCGATCATGGGTGCGCTCGGAATGCTGTTGCTTTTCCTGTTTCGGCCACGGGGTGGAAAAGCCGCAAATGGAAGACTTGGGGGCGCCACCAGCGTCTCGGACTTCGCCAGCGGTCTCAACGTTCAGTTTTTCTTTCTTGGCGCCGGTTTCATGCTGATCGAAACCAAAGCAGTCGTGACCATGGCCCTAATCTTCGGCAGTACCTGGGTGGTGAATTCGGTGGTTTTCTTTGCGGTGCTGGTGATGATCCTGCTAGCTAATCTCTGGATAGTTAAGGTGAAGACCGCGCGCTGGTGGCCATATTACGCCGGCCTACTGATCACCCTGGCGCTGAACGTGGCTGTCCCACTCGATTTCTTTCTGGGTATGAACCGCGGCATTCAGGTGATTGGATCGTGCCTGCTGGTGTTTGCGCCTATTCTGTTTGCCGGGGTCATTTTTGCCGCCTCCTTCAACCGAACCACGCAGCCCGATCGCGCCTTTGGCGTCAACATCGCCGGCGCCATGGTGGGCGGACTAGCAGAGTACAGCTCGATGCTGCTGGGATTTCAGTATCTGGTGCTGGTTGCGATGCTGTTCTACACACTTTCGGCCATCGGCTTGCGCACCAGGAAGGAATGAGACGAGCAACGTAGGACACGGATTGGTTCGTGTTTCGTTCGGGGTAATTTCGTGAATCGTTGTTTCGTTTGGCAAATCACGAAAAGGACTTCGTGAATTTCAGGCACACGGGTGACGGCACTTCGGCCACGTGACCGGTGGCGCTAAGCCGTCCGGATTTCGAATCAATCCGGAAAGTCACGATGCTGTCCGACCGTTGATTTGCGACGAGCAGAAACGTTCCCGTCGGATCAATCGCAAAATTGCGCGGCGTCTTGCCTCGCGTCGATTCGTGAGCGATTAAGCTTAATTGACCACCTCTGTCGATCTCGAATGCGCTGATACTGTCGTGACCCCGGTTCGAACAGTAGAGAAATCGACCATCGGGAGAAACGTGGATGTCGGCGCCCGAATCTGCGGCAGTCGGCTCTCTCGGCAACGTGGGCACGGTTTGCACTTCTCTCAAATTGCCGGTGCGTCGATCGACCGCGAAGGTGGTGATCGTTACGTGCATTTCATTGATGACGTAGGCGTGCTTGCCGTTGGGGTGAAAAGTTAGATGTCGCGGACCGGCGCCCGGCTTGGCCTGCGCCCAGGGCGGGTCGTTTGGGATGAGCTTTCCTTGTCGCTCGTCCAAGTGATAGATCATGATCTTGTCGGTACCCAGGTCGCACGCATAGGCAAACTTGTTGGCTTCGTCGAGCACAATGCAATGCGCATGTGGTGATCCCTGACGGTCACCATTTATGCTCGAGCCTTGATGCTGCTTGAGGTCTGTAGCCTCGCCCAGACTCCCGTCGCTACGTATCGGAAGCACAGCCACGTTGCCGCCGACATAATTGGCTACTAAAACGAATTTACCGGTGTCGTCAACGGTGACGTAACACGGCGCGCCACCCAGCGACGGCTGTTGATTGAGCAACCTGAGATCACCCGTCTGTTGATTCACGG
>DATKIS010000695.1:0-3897 GCA_035543975.1 Pyrinomonadaceae bacterium | reverse complement strand
TCGAACATGTTTGGGCCGACTCATGTGTTTGCAGTGGAAGTAGCCAAAGCGAAGCAATGAACTTCGAGTCTGCGGAAACGGATCTGTGAACAAAACTGAACCGGAACCGATCCACCAACGCACACGAACAAACACGAAAGGTGTTTAGTGCTATTTAGTGTCTTTAGTGGATGGTCCCCTGGCTTACCGGCCAGTATTCGGCGACCCGCTCATTTTCGTGGCCTGCTCAACTCATCCACGTAGCGCAAACAATCAATCAGGAGGGCTGAAGAATTGAAAAACCTAACCCGCAGAGATTTTGTTAAGACGGCCGGAAGCGCTGCTGCGGTGGTGCTAACCCAACCATCACTTGCTTCGGTCACCTCAGCCCGCCGCCGTTACGCCATCGTGGGCACCGGCGACCGCGCCACCAGCATGTGGGGGCGTCCGTTGGTCCAGAAGTATTCCGACGTGGTCGAGTTTGTCGGGCTTTGCGACATCAATCCCAAAAGGGTAGCGGTGGCCAAAGAGCTTATCGGCGTCCAATGTCCCACCTTCACTAATTTCGATCAGATGATCGCTCAGGCGAAACCCGACCTGCTCATGGTGACGACGGTGGATGGCTTTCATAGCGAGTTCATCACCAAAGGGCTCGACCGTGGCCTTGACGTGATGACCGAAAAACCAATGGTCATTGATGAGCAGCAATGCCGGGCGGTATTGGCAGCCGAGAAGCGTAATCAAAAGAAGATCGTCGTGACTTTCAACTACCGCTATTCCCCGAAGCACCAGAAGATCAAAGAGATTCTCATGTCGGGCGCAATCGGCCGGGTCATCTCGGTAGACTTCAGTTGGTACCTGGATGTGAGCCACGGCGCTGATTACTTCCGGCGGTGGCATCGTTTGAAGTCGAAGGGTGGCAGCTTGTGGGTGCACAAAGCCTCCCATCACTTCGACCTCATCAACTGGTGGCTGGACGCCGATCCCGTCGAGGTCTCGGCGCAAGGGGGTCTCGAGGTTTACGGGAAGAGGGGACCATTCCGTCATACCCACTGCCGGCCCTGTCCCCATAAAGGTCAATGCCGTTTCTACTACGACCTGACTAAGAGTGAGAGACGGATGAAACTCTATGCCGGCCCTGAAGATGTCGACGGATATCACCGCGACGGCTGTGTGTTTCGTGAAGATGTAGACATCTACGACACGATGTCGGCGGTGGTGAAATATTCAAATGGCGCGAGCATGAGTTACTCGCTAAACGCGTTCATGCCGTTTGAAGGTTATCGCCTCGCGTTCAATGGAGAACTGGGCCGTTTAGAAACCCGCGAATACGAACGCCAGCCCTGGCCCGTAGAAGAGGAAACGGAGATGTACCTGACTAAGAGCTTCGGCAAGCGCGAGCAGATCATTGTCCCCAAAGTTGAAGGCGGGCATGGTGGCGGCGACACTCGTCTACAGGATTTGATGTTTCGCAAGACTGATGCTCCGGTGCACATGCGCCTCCCAGACTCCCGCGCAGGGGCTATGTCCTGTCTGACCGGCATCGCAGCGCGCAAGAGCATTGAAACGAAGCGACCCGTAAAGATCGCCGAGCTCGCTAGTCTGTAGGGTTCTTTCTTTCAAGGGTTGATTAACAACTGTCCTTAAGCTTCGATTAACAAATTGGCAGTTGAGGCGGCGATAACGTACGGCGGTCAGAGATCAAGGTCCGAAGGACCGACATTCGATAGCCGCGCCCGTGAGGGCGTGGAAGGCCAGACCCATGATGCCTGAGGCCCGGAGGGCCGGCACCGGGGAGCTGTGGCGAGTAAATTGGTGCCGCACCTTCGGCGCTCATCCTATTCTCGATTCGTGATCCACGCCCTCACGGGCGTGGCTATTGAATGCCGGTCCTTCTGACCTACATCGTTTTTTAAGGTTGTTTATCTTCCGAAGAATCAAACTATGAGTCCATTTGGAACGAGAACAGTTGGAGTGTTCGCAACCATCGTGCTGGTTGTGTTCGCAGCGAATGCTCAGCGACAGATGGAGCAGCTTGGTCGCGGGGTAGTGGCCGTGAAGCAAAGCGACGGGCAGATATTTGTAGGTTGGCGTTTGCTCGGTACTGACGCGGACGCGATTGCGTTCAACGTTTACCGCGCCAGTAATGGTGATAAGGCAGTCAGGCTTAATTCTCAGCCCATCACGGCAGCCACGAGCTTTGTCGATGCGAAGTCTGATCCAGCGAAATCGAATTCATACTTCGTCCGGCCGGTAGTGAAAGGTAAGGAGCAGGAGGCCAGCGCTCCTTTCATCCTCCCTCCAAATGCTCCGGCGAGGCAATACCTGTCGGTTCCCCTGAAAACTCCGACGGGTTACACGCCTAATGACGTTTCGGTTGGAGACCTCGATGGCGACGGCGAGTATGAGTTGGTCGTCCACCAGGCGGGTCGTGGTCGTGATAATTCCCAAGCCGGTCTCACTACCGAACCAATCCTGGAAGCCTATAAGCTGGACGGGACGTTGCTCTGGCGTATCAATTTAGGCAAGAACATCCGCGAGGGCGCTCACTATACGCAGTTCATGGTTTACGACCTTGATGGAGACGGCAAGGCGGAAGTCGCTTGTAAGACGGCTGACGGGACCATCGACGGCAAGGGGAAGGCAATTGGTGATGCGAATGCCGACTATCGCCAGCCCCAAGGCTCGGTGGCCAGGACGCGTAACCGCGCAGGTCTGGAGCAACCGCACAACCTCACCGGCTATATTCTCAGTGGACCCGAATACCTCACGATTTTTGATGGTCAAACGGGCGCGGAGTTCGCGACGACAAAGTTTCTCCCACCTCGACATCCGACCAAACTCAATCCGACCACTGAAGAGCTGACTGCCGTGTGGGGCGACGGCTATGGAAATCGCGTGGATCGCTTTCTCGCGTGCGTGGCGTATCTCGATGGCAAACGGCCGAGCCTGGTAATGACGCGCGGTTATTACACCCGGTCAGTGTTGGCGGCCTGGAACTGGCGCGGGGGCAAGCTCACCCACCTCTGGACTTTTGACAGCGATGACGGCACGCCCGGCAATGAGAAATATCGCGGCCAGGGAAATCACAATCTGACTGCTGCTGACGTCGACGGCGATGGTAAGGACGAGATTGTTTTCGGCGCCGCCACCATCGACGACAATGGCAAAGGCCTCTATTCCACCGGCCTGGGTCACGGAGATGCTTTGCATGTGTCCGATCTGGACCCGGACCGACCCGGCCTGGAAGTGTTCGACATTCAAGAGCGCTTTGACGATGCCGGAGCAAATTTCCGCGATGCCAAAACCGGAGAGGTGATCTGGAAAAAGGCTTCAGTCAAAGCGGGTGAAGATGGTGAAGGACCCGGTCGCGGCCTGGCTTTGGATATCGACCCTCGTCACCGAGGTTTTGAATCCTGGGTCCGAGGCGCTGACATTAGAGGTTTATTTAACGCTAAGGGCGAAAGGATCTCCGACACGACGCCTCGCTCATGCAACTTCGGCCTGTTCTGGGATGGGGACGAGCTGAGTGAGCTGCTGGATCGGAACACAATCTCGAAGTGGAACTGGACTGACGGCACGGAGACAAACCTGCTAACTGCTGAAGGTTGTTCATCAAACAACGGAAGCAAGGCCACCCCGGCGCTGAGCGCTGACCTACTGGGTGACTGGCGTGAGGAAGTGATCTGGCGAACCATCGACAGTAAGGAACTCCGGATCTACACCACCACAATTCCGACCAGTCATCGCTTCTACACGCTGATGCACGACCCGCAATATCGGTTGAGCATTGCCTGGCAGAACGTGGCCTACAATCAACCACCGCACACCAGCTTCTTTATGGGTGCGGGGATGGCAAAACCGCCACGTCCGTCGATTGTCATGGTATCCGGCACGCGGAAGTAATCGTCCGGAGGA
>DATKIS010000694.1:0-11113 GCA_035543975.1 Pyrinomonadaceae bacterium | reverse complement strand
GGCCGCACTAACCTTACCGAGTTTGCCTACTCAGGTCTCGGTATCAACCCACACTACGGCACACCGAAGAACGTGTTTGATCGCGCTACTGGTCGCATTCCTGGCGGTTCGACCTCAGGTGGCGCTATCTCGGTAGCTGACGGAATGGCAGCTGGAGCGATCGGCACTGATACCGGCGGATCGGTCCGCATCCCGGCCGCTCTCAACGGCCTCGTGGGCTTCAAGCCCACGGCGCATCGCGTACCGCGCGATGGCGTGCTGCCGCTGTCGCTCACGCTCGATTCGGTCGGGCCGATCGCCAGGACCACGGCTGACTGCGCTTTGCTGGACCAGGTGCTAGCAGCCGGGACCGGTGGTGTTCCGGCGGCGGCTCGTCTGCGAGGCCTGCGTTTCGTGGTGCCAAAAACAGTGTTCCAGGACGACCTGTCACCAACAGTCGCCAACGCCTTCACCGCCGCGCTGGGTAGCTTGTCAGCTGCCGGGGCGATCATCAGCGAGTTGCCGATGGTCGAATTCGCAGAAGCCGCTGCGGTGAATCCCCGCGGCGCTTTGGCCAGTTTCGAAGCCTTTGCGTGGCATCGCCAGTGGATTAAGGATCGGGCCGATAAATATGATCCAAGGGTCCTCCGCCGAATCCGGGGCGGCGAGACAATCACTGCGGCGGACCATGCTGAACTGTTGCGATTGCGGGAGCGCTTCATCCGCACTATCCACTCCGCTGCCAGCGGTTATGACGCGATGCTGATGCCGACCACGCCTGATACCGCGCCGACTATCGCAGCAGCCGGCAAGGACGACGAAAGCTATTTCCGACTCAACAGCCGCATGCTACGCAATCCGTCAATCGTCAACCTGTTTGACGGCTGTGCCCTATCAATTCCGTGTCATGACCCCGGCAGCGCACCGGTCGGCTTGATGATCGCCGGTATGCGAAATACTGATCGCAGGATTCTGGCGATTGGCCTCGCGGTGGAGGAAGTTCTTGGAAAGAGCGGCAGCTAAACGTTTGTGAGCTCGAATCGAACTGGAGACCGGATAATTATGAAACACTTCCTGCGCATTTTTATCGTCTCCCTAATTTCTATCGTGTTTGATTCGGGCTGCATAAGGATCACGAGGATCCCTTACAAAACCACACTTGGGAGTCATCAATTGAGTGTGACACCCGATTGCCAATCAGTATCGACCCATTCAGAGCGACGCACCGAAGAGGACGGCTCTAGTCGGATTCTCTATTACGAATTCAAATGTGGTGATACGACGGTTTTGATAAAGGACAACTCACTGAACGTGAATGGCAGTTCGTATGGGACCCTGAACGATGGTGATATGATCGCGGTCAACTACGGTAGGGTGACTGTGAACTCGGCGTCCCGGCCGGCTGACCAGTAGGCATAGGGCTTCTATTTCGTGCCACCCTGCTTTCATTACGGACAATACGAAGCGATGACAACCGGTCCGGCTATGTCAAAAGGTCGAACAATAATCGTTGCCTGCGGGCTGGTGGCGTTGGCCGGTTGGCCCGGTCGTGTTTGGTCTCAGTCTCCGAAACCACCGTTACCCAATTCACACCGTCATTTCGGAGTGACCAGGTCTGGCGTGGGAGAGCACATCCCGAAGTTCGCTATGGTCGAAGCCTCGCTCGAAGCCGGGATCAAGAAAGAGGACCTGCAAACGGACCGCAGCCGGAAGTATGATGCCTTCACCAGCGACGGCACCCGACTCTTTGTGACGGAGCGGGGGCAGGGAAGGACGTTTGAGATTCGCGGCCTGCCGCTGGAGTGGCGCCCGTTTTCAAATCTGACCTGGGCCAATAATCAAACGCTGATGTTCGACCGCTGGTCGCAGCCCCACTACGGCGTCCACTATTCGGTAAATGTTAAGAGCCGGACGTTGATTGCCGCCGCTCCGTTTCCCGACAAGTTTTATCTTGAACAGCAACGGCCAAAACGAAAGAACACCCGCCGACGTTGAATACTGACCGCGACAGTTCCCCTTGGCCCCTCTCCTGACAACCTCCAGCAATCCGTGACGGAACCTTTCGAGAAACTAATCGTAAGTTAGCGAAAGGCCATCCAAAAGCCACTCCACCAGTTAACAAGGAGAAGACCTTGAAGTCACGATTGTTTGCCTCGATTGCCGCCCTTTGTTTGTGTTTCTTCGCAGTGTTCATTACGAGTACTGCCAACCTGGCCGCTTCTGCTGCTGACTGGCCGCAATGGCGAGGGCCCGAACGTAACGGGGTCTCGTCAGACAGCGGCCTGCTCAAGCAGTGGCCCGCGGGCGGACCAAAACTGCTTTGGCAAGTGAATGACATCGGAGATGGCTATTCAACGCCGGCCGTGGTGGGAACACGGATCTACGTGATGAGCAATCGTGGCATGGAGAACGAGTTTGTTCAGGCGCTGTCGACTCAGGATGGCAAGCCCATCTGGACCACTCGCATTGGCAACGTCGGCAATCCGAAGCAGAACCCGAGCTACCCAAAGGCCCGGTCTACCCCGACCGTGGATGGAAACTCCATTTACGTGCTCAGCTCTAACGGTGACCTCGCCTGTCTCGAAACGAAAACCGGCAAGATTCGCTGGCAGAAGAGTGTCCGCACGGAGTTTGGCGGCCAGCCGGGTGAATGGGCCTACTCGGAATCACCGTTAGTTGACGGGGACGTAGTGGTAGTGACTCCCGGCGGCGAGCAGGCCACGATGGTAGCGCTTAACAAGAAGACGGGTGTGGTCATCTGGAAATCGGCAATACCGGGTGGCGACGCCGCGGGTTATGCCTCGGCGGTCGTCGTCCAGGGGGGCGGTAGAAAACAGTATGTACAGTGTTTGAGCAAAGGCATGGTCGGAGTCGATGCGAAGACCGGACAGTTTCTCTGGCGCAACAAGGACGTGGCCAAGGGGCCGGCCCAATATTTCACGCCGGTTGCGCGTGGCGAATATGTGTATGGCGGCGCCCTTGGTGTTGGCGGTGTCCTCCTCCGTTTAAAGGCTGAGGGCGGCGGAGTGGCTGCAGAGCAGGTCTACTTCACGCGCGGACTTCCGAACGGCATCGGTGGAGCAGTGATAGTTGGTGATACGATTTTCGGTACGGAAGCGGGGCAGAACCTGGTCGCGGCTGACCTAGCCACTGGTAAAGTCAAATGGCAGGACAAGAGTTTTGGCTGGGCGTCGGTGGCATACGCCGACGGGCATCTATATCTTCATGGCATCAATGGAGAGATTGCGCTGGTGGAGGCAAGCCAGGATGCATATCGGCAAAAGGGACGATTCGCGCCACCCGCGCAGCCGAAGCACTCCGGGGCTCCTCCCTACGGGGAAGGCGCTTTTGCATATCCCGTGGTCGCTAATGGCCGGCTCTACATTCGTGACCTCGGAACGCTGTGGGCCTACGACATCAAAGCGGGCCGCTAGGCATTCGACCCTAGTCATCCGACTTCTTTCCCGACTTGTCCGCCCGGCAAAAAAGAAACGTGAGACGATCCGCGAAATTACACATAACCACTCGCAAGGAGTTCGTTCGTGCTATTTCGTGGATCGCTCCTATCACTGGAATTTTCTACCGTTGACGTATGACTTTACCGTGATCTATGTCAGCACCAGTCAGTATTACAACCGAGGTCACCGCTTGTTCCACTCGAATGAACGACGTCTAATTCTTGTATGAGTAAGCATCTGGTCTTTATCTATGGCTCGTTGAGAAGCGGATGCGCCGGGGCGATGTCCGTAAGATTTCCCAACTCAAAATTCATTGCAGACGCGAAAGTAAACGGCCGTCTCTATGACCTGGGAGCGTATCCGGGCCTGCGACTCGATGAATCAAGCCCATTGGTTATTGGCGAAGTGTATGAGATTAGCGAGGAGACTCTGAATAGCCTGGATGATTTTGAAACCTCCAGCAACTACAGTCGGAGTCAAGTCGAAGTCCTGGTTGGCGCTGACAGGAGGGACTGCTGGACGTATGAACCTGATCCTGACTCTTATTCTCTACGCACTTTGATACCATCTGGTGATTGGATTGAATATGCGAAGACGAAAACAGTCTAAAAGCCAGGATGCCAACCCCGGTTTACCAGACAACGGCTGAGAGGTTTCAAAACACTCCGTCTCAGATCTGAGGCCGCGAGGGAACGAGTGAGAGGTTGGGTTGAAAAATAGTTAGAGCCGCGTGCGCTGCGGCTTTGTATAAGCAGTCCGATCGCGTGTCGACGCGAAGCGATTTCATTAGCACCGCGGCTTGGTTGATCAATATCGTATTTCGCATTAATTGAATCCAAGTCTCGAAGGACAGATATGTACTGCCCTAACTGTGGAAATAAGACTTCGACGGTCCAGAAATTCTGTCGCTCCTGTGGGCTGGGTCTTGAGAAGGTCGCGCTGACGCTGGTTGAACAGTTGCCGGCGAGGCTGGACGAGAACCTGGAAGATGAGAAGAACAGGCTGGAGAAATGGGGCGTAGCCGCTTTGAGTGTCTTCGGCTTAGGAGTGCTTGCTTTCATTCTCTATGGGATCGGTTACAAGTTGATCATGACTCAGGGAGCTGTGGTGGGCAGTCTGGCGTTGCTTGGGCTGGTAATCATGATCGGTTGCGGTCTCCTCTCCGTGATTCTCTTCGCCAAGGCCAGGGACGTTGAGCAAGCCAGGATCAAGCGCCGGATCACACCGGTTGAGGAATTGACCGAGGGTAAAACGACGCGAGAGCTCCTGCCTGAGGGCCCGTTAACCGAAATGCCCAGCGTTGTCGAGCACACTACCGACTTGCTGTATTCGGAACAGAAAGGCACTGCTAAGAAGCGTTGAACCGAAAGCGAGTTTCTATGACGACAGTGCACCCCCAGGATGCGGAGTACGAGAGTCGGGTACGCCAGAACTTTTCGCGCCAGCCGGTGATGAAATTGATCGGAGCCGATCTCAGGCGCGTCGAACCAGGAGCGATAGATATCGCGCTCCCTTACCGGCTGGATCTCACCCAGCAGAATAGCTACCTCCACGCCGGAATTCTAACGACTGTCGCGGACAGTGCTTGTGGCTACGCAGCCTACACGTTGATGCCGGCCGGCGCCGATGTTTTGAGCGTGGAGTTTAAGATGAACTTGTTGCGGCCGGCCATTGGTGACTTGTTTGTGGCCGAGGCGCGAGTGCTTAAGGCGGGGCGGACTTTGACGGTGGTCCGCTGCGACGTGTATGCGCAAGCCGGCGACGAAACAAAGATGGTGGCCACGATGCTGGCGACGATCATTCGCAGGTGAGCCGTGAGGTTGGCTACCCACCGCTGAGTGATATTTCGTAGGCCATTTGTTCATAAAGAAGTATAGGGTAGGTAAACGAACCCCTTGCGACGGGCGACAGGTTTGCACTGGCATGAGACAGACGGCTGGTTTCAATGGAGTTGGTTAATTGTTTGCAGGCTTTTTTACCGCAAGAAGTACGCAAAGAACCGGGCCCGCGGCAACTCAAAAGGAAGCGCTTGATTCGCGCTCGTGAAAGGAACAGATGAGATCGTTGGAAAGTATCAAGCGAGCGTTCACGGTTCTAAGTGGTGCCCGTTCCGTCAGGTCGATGGCTCTTCTTTTCATGCTGCTGCTGGCGCTGGCCCAGGCCGAGGTCAATGCCCAGGAACCACCAGCCTCCGTGGTTGCCGATAGCCTCAACACGTCTGCGGGCGAGTTGAAAATTGTGGCGGTGAAAGATGGGTGCAAGTTCAACGTCACCCTAAATGGAAAGATCGTCGTCAGAACTGATTGCGATGATGAGAAGAACGTGTGGGCCACCACTCCGATCCCTGGCATTCATACCTACTACAAATCACAGGGAGTGCGTCCCTTTGTTGAAGTGGTTCTGTTACAGATGGGCATGCTTGGTAATGCCTGTGACGGAGGCCCGCTGTTATTTGTGGGACTGAAGGAAGACAAGACCTTCGCTTTGTCAGCAAGTATCGACTTCTGTGGAGGCCGGCCGCCGGTTGTCACCTGGAGCAGCGACAAGGTAACAGTATTACTGCCGGGAGGCCCACCCAATCGCGGCGACGGATATCTTCCGGCGGAAACGTGGGTGTACGAGAATGGAAGGGTAAGGCCGGTTAAGCGACCAAAACGGTAGCAGCGAACGGGGAAGAACGATCCACGAAAAGACACGAACCCGCACGGACCAAGAGTTGGAAGATGCATCTCGAGTGTGGACCTTGCACAATCCGATCGTGGCGTGATGGCGACCAGGAGCGTCTCCCGTTCAACGCGAACCACCGAAAGGTGTGACTCAACCTTCGAGACCGCCTCACAATTTCTTGGCGCCGATAGTGGTAAGTGTAGTAGCTTCTGTCCGGTTACTAAGCCCCAACATTGAGTTGAAGATGCCGCGGGGCAGATAACTTCGAGGATGTGTTTATGTCGAAGTTGAAAATACACCTTTTGTTTGCCGCTACTCTCTCGGCTGCGGTCGCTTTAGACCTGGGATGGAATCTGCTGGCGGGTGAGCAATTACCTGCCGCGGCCTGGAGCGCTCTCCGAGAGATCAGGCCTATGGACGTGCTGATGCTGGCCGGGTTGTGTTATGGCTCGGTATTCTTCCGGCCTCAGGACGAGCAAAGCAGCTCGCTGATCAGCTTGAATCTAAACGCCAGGGACTAAGACCATTATCGAGAATGGCCAAACAACTCACACTGGTAGCCAGCGCTGAAACAGCACCGGAAGTCTCGGAGTGTCCAAACTGCGGCGAACAATTGCTGGGCGAGTTTTGCCATGGCTGCGGCCAAAAGAAGCTGCATCGCCGGGAGTTGAGTCTCAAGCACTTCTTCGTCAGAGCCACGAGTGAATTCACCGATCTCGAATCCAACAAGGCAGTTCGAACGTTCAAAGCGCTTCTGTTCAAGCCAGGTCAGCTGACCAACGAATTCCTGTCCGGCCGGAAGGGCCAGTACATTACTCCGATCCGGTTGTATCTGACGTTTAGCGCTCTGTATTTTCTTTTCGCTTGGGGCGCCCTCTCTGAGGCTCGAGGTGGTGGCGTCAATTGGATGAGCAAGGCTCCCTGGGCCATAGCGATGGCCAAGTCGCGTAACGTCGACGTGCAAACGCTGGTCGAGAAGATTAGTCAGCGGGCCGAGAAGTATGCAACTGTTTTGCGGTTCGCTAGTGTGCTCGTTTCCGGCGTTTTCCTGACCCTGCTCTACTACGGTACCCGGAGATACTACGTCGAGCATCTGGTGTTTTCGCTGCATTATTATTCCTTCGATTTCTTAACCAAGAGTGTCTTTGGTCTATTGTTCGTGCTGGGAAATCTTATCGGCACGAAGTTGCCGGCGCCGGCGCTGAATCTGTTTTACCCGCTCGCCTTCATTTATCTGCTGTTTGCCTTGCGACGCGTGTTCCAGCAGAGTTGGGGCAAAACGCTGATGAAGTCTGTCGTGCTGTTCTTATGCGAGACGGTGTTGTTTATGGCCGTGAATATGATCGGGTTCATGGTCGCTATTTTTTCCGCCTAAGTTGCCGTCAATACCGGCAACCCTAAAAACATCCAGAAAGACAATGGACATCTCACCAGTGGTTCTCGAAGGTCGGCATGTGCGTCTCGATCCGCTTTCCGTCGCTCACGAAGAGTCTCTCCTGGCGGCAGCGGCAGATGGCGAACTGTGGAACTCCAAGGTGACCATCGTCCCCAATCGGGCTGAGATGGCCGCCTACATTTCGGTTGCGCTCGATGCTCAGGCCCAGGGGCGCGAACTGCCGTTTGTGATCAGGCGTAAAGCATCGAACACCATTGTTGGTCACACTCGGTTTTACGACATCGAGCGTCACGACCGGCACGCTGAAATTGGATATACGTGGTTGGCGGCTAGTGTGCAACGCACATCGGTGAACACCGAGTCGAAACTCTTGCTGCTTACCCATGCCTTTGAAGCGTGGCGTTGTATTCGCGTCTCGCTAATTACGGATGTGCTGAATCAGCAGTCGCGTTCGGCTATCTTGCGGCTGGGTGCCACGGAAGAGGGCGTCCTCCGCAATCATCTAATCATGCCCGGCGGTCGTTACCGTGATTCAGTCATTTTCAGCATCATCGAAGCCGAGTGGCCAGAGGTGAAAGCGCGGTTGGAAGCCAGGCTCGGTGGAAAGGAATGAAGCGATCCGTCCGCTGAAATAGGAATGAGGAGGAGTCTGCTCCCGCTATTGCTGTGCCTGCTGCTGCTTCCGGTTTCCGCTGCCGGCGTGAAAAATTCAGCCATGCTTCCCCGTCAAATTAGTTTGCGGTTGAATCGGCAGTTTCCGGGTTGGAGATTTTCGCGGGTGAGCGACGATGTTACGCGATTCTTCAGCGAGCGCTGGCCGGATGCGCGTCCTAATCTCATCACCGGAGACTTTGACGGTAATAGGCAATTAGACTACGCCATCCTGCTCGAACACAGTAATTTTAACGAGCCTGGAAAAGCTTTTAGTCACGTCGTAGAGCAATTGGTGTTTCTTAAAAAGGGAGCCACCTACCAGCTCCATATCCTGGACCAAAGGGCGCCGGCGAACCTTGAGTTGTACATTACGCTGGCCCGGAAGGGTGAAGCAGGTCGGGAGTTTAATACTCAAAGAATCTTCCGTTATCCTCACGACTCAATTAGCGTTTCATATTTTGAGAAGGCGGGAGGAACTTACATCTACCGCCGAGGCAAGTTTCGCTACGTGATTGAGAGTGATTGAAGTTGCTCCCCGTAAGCGCGATGACCAGCAGAAACCTACTGTCAGCGGTTTTCATTTCGGTGCACCTTTCAGTGTTCCTGGTACTGGTCTACGTTTTCTTTCCCATCCTGTCTCTGATCGTGAGTGGTTTCTTTCGCGCGTTCTTTTCTTCAGGACCGCAGACCGGCGGCGTAGCAATGGTCGGTGGTGGAGCAAGTAATCTGCTCCTCAAGATTCTGATAGTAGAGCCGATACTTTTCCTGCTGGTTTTTGTACTACTCCAGCGGCGGACCAAGTCACGACTTAGCGCGGGAGGGAAGTGAGTTCCCTCTAAAAACGCGCCCCGTTTCCATCACAAGTACCCCGGCTGATATTCGAAGAGGGGCAACGAAGACCTGCTGCGTTCCGTTTTAGGCTTCCCCATCGCAGGCCGCCTGGTTGTTTTCCTCTCGACGCTCCTCAATTCGTTCGTGTACCTTATGGCGGTCGACGGCTCACTAATTCAGATTTCGCAACCCTGGTCGAAAAAATCTTCAGCCGCCTTGAACGATCAGCGAACAACCTCATTCTGTAACGACGTGACTGGCAGGGTTGCCTAGTCGCCCTAAAGTTTTCGCCACTATTGTTCAGACGGTGGGTCCATGACTGATTGGCTCGCCCCTAATCGACCGGCCCCTCTTGATGCCCGGCCGGGCGGGCGGGGTCGAACCTAATGGAGAGAGAGAGGAGGCATACGTGGCCAACCCCTCGCTGGAACACCTAACCAGTGGAATCAAGCAACTCATCGCTGAGGGAGAGATCGAGCAAGCAATCGAACAGCTGAAGAACTACCTGCATTCGACCCTCCCTCAGTCCTACAACGACGTTTTACTCCAGGCCTCTCGCTACAGCCGGCTGCTGCGAAGTGAACGAACTGGGTTGATCACCAGGGAGCAGTTTGAAGTCGATCAAACGAAGATTTCCAGATCCTTATTAGCTTTGCTCGATGAGCTTCCTCGCAAGATTGATCGGAAATTGTCGCCATTGGGCGTTGATATTCCTTTGATTGCCAAGGCTGAGTCCATCCCGAAAGGAATCACACCGGAGAAGATCCTCGGTATCAACAACCTCAAACAGATTTCATGGATCGAACGTGGAGTGCAGGTTTCCAAAAGTGTGTGCCGCATTCTAACTCCTGACGGAGTTGGGACGGGCTTTCTGGTAGGTTCGCAAACGATCATGACTAACAACCACGTCATTCCCACTGCAGATGTGGCCGCGACTACCGTGATTGAGTTTGATTATCAGCAGGATGGTTCGGGAAAACTGTTACCGGCATTTCGCTACCCACTCGAGGCCGAACGGTTTCACACGAGTGAGGCCCTCGACTATACGTTCGTAGACGTAAAGGCGGAGGCTGGAAAGCCGCCCTTGGAGACCTGGGGCGTGTTGGAACTCAATCCCAACGCTGATCCGATCCCGCTTGAACACGTGACCATCGTGCAGCACCCAAACGGGGGCCTAAAGCAAATTGTGCTGACTTCGAATTGGGTCGTAGACATCAAATCTCCGGTGCTCCACTACACCACGGATACGATGGCGGGCTCGAGCGGGTCTCCCGTGTTTAATGATTCCTGGCATGTAGTCGCGATTCACCATGCGGCAGTCGCCGCGGAAGACCAGACCAGGCACCAATATGTGAATGAAGGAATCTTGATGTCCGCGATCAAACTGAGCGCCGGCGGTTTTTGGCCGAGCCAGCGAGGCTGAAAAGGAGTCATCCGCAATGAGGCTTCATTCGAGAGAAAAGGGTTTGACCCAGGGGCCGGCGCTTCAACTGTATGAGGTCTCGGCGCAGGCTCGCGAGTTGATTGCCGACGGCGAGTTTGACGGGGTAATTGAGTTGCTCCGCGAGTTCGCGAAACTCAACGCCCCTTCGTTTCTCAATGACCTGATTATCCTTGAAGGACGCCATCGTCGACTTGCGAAGCGCGAGATAGACGGTAGCGTGACATCGGACGACGCCGAAGTAGAGAAAGTTAAGATCGCTAAGGCCTTGCTTGCTCTCGTAGATGAGATTGACATACGTCCCCAGACGAACACGCTATCCACTTTTCGGGAGCTACCGCCAGCGGAGGTCAGCGCGCGTAATAGTTACCTTCGAAAACTAGAGGCGGATGTTGACGCTCGGCTACGCGTTTCGATTCATCGGGCGGTGATTTCCGATCTGGGCATCAAGGAAGCCGCAACAGCGACACACGTTCCCTGGGCTTTTAAGGACGCTGAATCAAAACGTGACTTCAAGGACTTTCTCGAGGCCTTCGAGACTTTTGATCGGCGAATGCTCCTGTTGGGTGGTCCGGGATCTGGAAAAACCACTACGAACCTTTACATCGCGGAGGACCTCATTAAGCGTGCCCTGGAGAATTTGTCAGCCCCGATTCCGTTGCTGGTGAATCTTTCGAAGTTCCAACC
>DATKIS010000693.1:0-8339 GCA_035543975.1 Pyrinomonadaceae bacterium | reverse complement strand
TACCGCTCCCAAAGGGAAATGTTTGCGTTGGCGATTGGCGCGCCGGACAAGGCATGGCTGAAATAGACAAGGGCCTGTTTTGGCGAAGACTTCACCACCAGGTTCGCGTCAGTCACCAGCAGGAGGTCGCGCGCGGAAAGGGACCCGCTTTTGGCTTCGAGCAGATAGGCGCCCACAGGGAGTTTGCCTTCGATGCGCGGCTGTTCGGAGTAAGGCTTGTGGCCACCGCCGGCGTCGGCAATATCTTTCGACCACGCTTTGATCGCAGGTCCGACCGGTTTCACCTTCTGAATCCAGTTGCCACTTTCATCGGTGTCGCCTTCCTCCAGTTCGAAATCTCTACCGAAGCGAACGTCGCGGGTAAGGTCGACTTTGAAAAGAGTGAAATCGACGCGTTTGAGGTTGCGGGTATTCAGCGCAAACTGGATTTCCGACTCAGGCAGGAAAACGTTTGACACGCTGACACTAAGAGTCGGGTCGGTGATCTGCTTGATTTGCTGGATTGCCTGATCGTAGTAACGAGTTTCACCTTTGGCGAATTCCCGGGTGAGACGCCGAAACAGTTCCAGGGCTTTGTCGTAGTCGGGCTCCTGCAGCCACTGGCCGTCATCCAGTTGCCGCACTATCCCGTTGGCATTCATCCATTCGGCGTAATAGATCAGCGCATCGTCGTACCAGTCGGTTTGCTTGCCCGGCTTCAGGGCCGCTTCAAACTCTTCGGGGACGCGCTGCCTCGTATCCCAATCACCACCGGTGTAACGCATGGTCATGGCGATGAGGAAATGCAGGTGGGCCTGGTCATTGGCGCTGGTGGTGATCTTGAGAGCGTTTTCCAGAATGTCGAGCGGGATATAGTTGCCGTAATAGGTGTAGTAGTAATACTCGTTTTGACGCGGCGGTTCGGCAGCTTTGAAAACAATTCTTAGGTAGCGGCCACGGGCTTGATCGATCTCGCGCCGGCCTGCCCACCAGTCGAGCGCCGCCTGGTAGTGGGGCCAGGCGCCGCCCCAGTTTATGTTGTTGGGCCGGGTCCAGAAAAGATCGGCCAGCGCTTCGTGGGCTTCGGCCCAGACGAGGTCGCGTTCGTCGTCCTTCTCGCTGGTGCGGATCAGTTCTTCAAGCTGCTTCTGTGCCTGCTCAAATTTAGTGTTGTCGGCTGTTTGGGTGGCTGACTGGGCGCGCCACGACGTGTCGGCAAGCCGGAAGTCGACCCAGCGTACATCCGCGGGCGACAGGGCAGCCTTGTCTACTTTGCTGTAGAGCTCGTGGGCGCGGGCGTAGGATCCGGCCGCGTAAACCTGTTCCGCTTCCGACTTGAGCTTGGCGTAGTCAGGCTGCTGAGCAACGGAAGGGAGGAGGTAAAGAAAGCCGAATAGTGCGATTGAGATAATTGTTTTCAACATTTGAGTTTCGACTGAGGCAATGTTTGATTTGGATCAGTGTGGTATCCCTAAAGTGCGATTCATAAGTCTGAAGCCCAAGTTACGCGGCCGCAAGTCCGATGGACCGATAGTTAATAGCCACGCCCGTGAGGGCGTGGGGATCAAGGTCAATAAATGTCCGAGGCCCGCAGGGCCGGCACGAGTTGAGGTTAAAAAGTAATTTATTCCGCACCTTCGGCGCTCGTTGTCTAAGATTCCTGAGCCACGCCCTCACGGACGTGGCTATTAACTATCGGTCCTTCGGACCCTGATGCGGTCGCCTTGTAAAGATCGCGAATTGTCATACGAACTTTAGACCCAGTATGGATTCGCTCCTTTTGTCCTAACAATCACGACGGCAAGCCGCCCTCATTCTGATACTGAACGCCAGAGCCGGAGCGGACTTGCGTCGAGCAGGAGGGCTCCGCTCATACTTTCCCTCGGATATTTTACATCGCGGCTTAAGCCCGTTGGGATGAGCAATGATGGAATAGCGCGTCCCGCAAAGCGTAGCCGCTGCTGGCCACCTCAGATAGAATCACCGCGCGAATCTTGGATACATCGCTTGCGCCGGAACCAAAGACGATCCACAAAATCACACGAAATGACAAAAGACGAGTCGGGTTGGTTTGTGTGAATTCGTGGATCGTTAGCTCTTCGAAGGAGGCCTCGTCAGGGCCTTTCCGGTTACACCCGAGGTGCTGACCTGGAATACGAAACTAAAACGCCGCCGATGAAACACTGCTACAAACTGGAACGGCCTTTTGAGCATTGCCGGTCGTTAGTTTTCATGCTCGTCGTCTTATTGGCAAATGTGTGTCTGCCAACACCGCATGCGCACACTGACACACTGGCTGAGGAAAAAATGCCATCAGCGGGCGATCTCGTTTACGTCCGACTCAATCAGCTTGGCTTCGCTCCAGGGGATATCAAAACCGCAGTCGCCTTCTCGCGAACGCCTTTGCCTGACTCATTCCGCTTGATTAATGCCGCCTCGAACAAAGCTGCGTTCGAGGGCCGCGCCGTGCCGGTGTCCGGCGGTTGGGGCCAGTTTGCTCATCATGCGGAATTAGACTTCAGCAAGTTTCAGGCTGAAGGCACGTACTTCATTGAGTTGGGAACCGGCGCAAATGGGACTCTCGTTAAATCTCCCAATTTCGAGATCCGCGCCGGACGCTACGCTGAAGTACCCGATCAACTGCTGGAGTTTATGCGGCAGCAACGCTGCGGCTACAACCCCTTCGTCGCGGAAGCCTGTCACACGTTTGATGGCCGCACCGCCTATGGTCCGCAACCTGCCGGAAGTTACCTGGACGCGAGCGGCGGCTGGCATGACGCGGGAGATCAGTTGAAGTATCTGTTGACGACGAGTAATGCGACAGCCCAAATGCTGCTGGCATACCAACTCGCGGGGGCCAGTCGGCCCGAAATCATTTACCGCAAAGAACGCAAAGGAGACGCAAAGGGCCGCAGAAGTGAAGGGGTTGGCATCGGCCAGAACACAGCTTCTAAGATCTTTGCCGATCGGTTCAACCATTTGGGTCAGCCGTTGGCAAACGGCCTTCCCGATATTCTGGACGAGGCCCGTTGGGGACTCGAATGGATGCTGAAGTTGCATCCTGCCCCGGATCAGCTTTATCACCAGGTGGCTGACGATCGTGATCACAAAGGCTTTCGCCTGCCGCATAGGGAGACCGTTGATTACGGTTGGGGCCCGGGCAGTTACCGGGTTGTTTACTTTGCGGAGGGACGGCCCCAGGGTCTGAAGACATATCAAAGCGAGTCAACGGGAGTAGCGAATCTGGCCGGGCGTTACGCTGCTGCGATGGCCCTGGGTTATCAAATTTGGAAGGACGACCGGCTCGGCAAAAATAGTCCCGGTCAGCACGGCTTTGCGCAACGATTGCTGCGAGCGGGCGAAGAAGTTTACGCGATGGGTCAGGCGAAGGAAGGCGTGCAGCAGGGCAACTCCTATGGCGCGCCCTACCGTTATGCAGAGTCCACCTGGGCGGATGACATGGAGTGGGGCGCCGCGGAATTACACCGGGCCACCGGTCAGGCGCGTTACCTGCGCGACGCTCGCCGGTATGCCGAGAAGGCGGCGGCGGAATCGTGGATGGGCCGAACCGAGGCGGGCCACTATCAATATTATCCGTTCATGAACCTGGGGCACTTCCGTCTTTACGATCTAGTCGACGCGCAATTCAAGAAACAACTGGCCCGCTATTATCGTGAAGGTCTCGAAGCCAGCACTCGTGCCGGCGAAGGCAATCCCTACGGCGCCGGGGTTCCGTTTATCTGGTGCTCAAATAATTTGATGGTGGCTCTCGCGACTCAATGCGAAGCCTACTACCGGATGACCGGCGATGGGCGTTACCGCAAGTTTGCTGCGAAGCAACGCGACTGGTTGCTGGGCCGCAATCCCTGGGGCGTCTCAATGTTCACCGATATTCCCGAGCATGGACTTTCCCCGAAAGACGTTCATCTTTTCGGGATTGCCATTCTGAAACGCTCGGTGCGCGGAGGGTTGGTTGATGGCCCGGTTTACCGGAGGGTCTTTCAAACCCTGAAAGGTGTGACCATCAGGGAGCCTGACCCATTGGCGGCTTTCCAGGACCAACGCGCGGTCTATCACGATGACATCAGCGATTATTCAACTAACGAGCCGACAATGGATGGCACGGCGTCGGCGATTTTGTTGTGGGCGATGCAGGCCGGAAAACAAAGGCAATAGATAGAGATCGGGGCTACCAGTCTTCCTGCGCGATATATTTGAGGACGCTGGTTATTGAAGCTACGGCATAGGTGCCATCCGACTTCAGATAGGGAATGTGGCGATAGCGGCCGAGTGACATCCGGTTCAGAGCCTCGGCCACCGAGTCGGCCTCATGAAGGATTTCCGGATTAGCTGTCATCAAGTGTTTGATTGGAGTCGTCGATTCTGCCGGTGATGCTTTGCGAGTCGCACCCTCGCTAACCGGGACGGCATCCGCGCGCATTTCCTCAACCGGTGCATCGCTCGAAGGCATTGCCTTCAGTTTCATTTCTTCCACCAACGCAGCTGCCTCACTGGCGGCCCGGCCAGTTTGTTCGACAATCGATGGTTCGACAAACTCAGCTTTGGCTGATGGACCCCCGCCGGTCATTCTCAGCAGCACGTCGTGCTCAGTGAAGATACCAACCAGCTTTCCGCCCTCAACCACCAACGCACATCCGCTATTGGAGTTCTTCATCAGACGGGCCACCTCGAGCGCGGGCGTGTCAGGAGTAACGGTCACGGTTTCGGCCTGCTCGAGCTCCTTCAAATTGTCTTCCATGACGGAGCGGGCCAATCCCTCGGCTGAATCGACGCGCGGGACGTCAAGATCACGGAATGGCGCCAGGCAATTCTCGCAACGGTCGTTACCTTCGATGTTTTCGTGGCCACAGGATGGACAGTTCATAAGGCGTCAGGCGTCAGGCGTCAGATGTCAGATCTTGCGGATGCATTCTATACCCCACCATAACAGCTGCCAACACTCAACCTTGGAGTGCGGCGGCTTCCCTGTGGAGTGCGGCGGCTCGACGCCGCTTTGGTCCGCGGCGGCTTGACGCCGCGCTCTCTTGCGTAATCTCCAAGTATCGGCCCCACAGGCTTCGGTCGACTGCGGGGCGTGGTATTCGTCACTACACCTAAGCGGTGTCAAGTCTCCGGATACCAAAGCGGCGTCAAGCCGCCGCACTCCAAAAATTGCGAAAGCAATGCGCTTTCGCGGCAATCAGGTTGCTGGTCGCCTTTTAGTTCGCGGCTCAAGTTTTCCTCAAGGATTCCTCAAGCGTCCTCCTTATTCTGCTAATCAGGAAAAACCAATTGGCCGTGTCGGGCCAGCACTTTGTTCGATATCCAGGTTCCAACCGGCGGAATTAGCAGCACAGGAGAAGACAAATGAAAAGTCATCAGTCAAAAATCGTGGCTCTCATACTATTGTTGGCGGTAGTAGCAGTGATGGTGCTTCCCACGTTCCCGGCGAGCGGAGCGAGTGGGGCTCCAGCCTTCGATCCGCACCGGGCGACGGTGCCGAATGTGGACATCACTGCCACTTCAGCCGGATTGCGCAAGGCGACGGCGGCCCAACTTAGCGCTTTGGATCAGTTCAAGAACAACTACGGTAGTCAGACCACGATCAGATGGAACTCATTCGCCGGTTCGCCCGACGTCCTCAGAGGCTTTCACACTGGTCCGTCCAACGACACACCGGAGAACGTAGCCCGAGCTTTTGTGGCGGCAAACTCGACGCTGTTTGGGATTGACCCGTCGGCCCTCATGCTCGTCGATCAAAAAGAGGGAATGGGTGGCTACCTGGTCAAGTTTCAACAAGTGGCCGGCGGCGTAAACGTCGTCAATGGCGGATTGGGATTCGTGATGACCCGGAACAAAGAGATCCGCATGGTATTTGGCCCAACCTTCCGCGCGCCCAACGTCAATACCACGCCCGCCCTTAGCGCTGATGCCGCGACCGCCAGCGCGCAAGCAGCTTTGGCCAATTATGCGATTACGCGGTCGAGCAGCGTGCAGCAAACTATCAAGCCAGCCTACGACGCGCTCGAGAAAGAGATTGCCCCGGTGCTGCGCGCGCCGAGACTAAACGTCTTCCCCACCGCCGACGGCTACAAGGTCGCGTGGAATGTGATCGGCTTCTCGCGCAATCCGTTTGGGCTCTTCGTCACCCAGGTGGACGCGACTAACGGCGAGATACTCGCGCGTGAAAACAAAGTGTTGTCGCAAACTGCGACCCCGCTTCCCTACACCGCGGATATCTATCCAAACCATCCGGAACTGGCGAATCCTGACACCGGTGAACTCCAACTCATAGGCGGCGAGCCGGCCGGCCTGCTGCGCGTCCAGCTTCGCGGCTACAACGAAGGCACTAACGCTACCGGGGTGGCCGGGCTCCTGTCTGGCCCGCACGCGCTAGTCAAGAACGTGCTGGCTACGCAGCAGCCCTTCCCCCAGGCCGCCCTGGGCACCTGGCACTTCCGCCAGAACAACGCGCCAATGGAAGCCCAACCAAACGAAGCCGACGATCTGGCCGAGCCGGCGGAACACATCGACGACGTAAACATCTTTTTCTTTATCAACTATCTGGTCGAATACATCACCGACATTCACCGGCGTGGCGACGCAGTGCACAATCGCATCGGTCAGGGTGATTTTCCGGATAACTTCCCTAACAGCGATCGACCGTTGGTTGGATTGCCGCATTTTCCAAATGATGGAGGCGCAGCCGTCGGCGGTGACCCGGATACCTCCAGTCCCGATGCTGCACTCCGTTCCATGCTTGGCCTCGACAATGCTTTTTCCGTTCCGGCGAGCGAAACCGTTGATACCCCGGCCGGACCGCAGACAGTTATCGTTAACCCGACGGTCTATGGTCACGGTTACCTTTTCAACGACCTCGGGAAGGATGGCGCGGTGGTTTACCACGAAGGAACCCACTCCATCTCCACGCCCATAGCGGGTTTGGAAGGCTCGGAAGGTGGAGCGCTCAACGAAGCGCAGGCAGACTTGTGGGCTTACTCGATAACCGACGCCGAGGCTATCGGCGAGTATGTGGTGCAGGGATCGAGAGTGAGACAGGCTGTGCGCGATGGCCTCGTCTTCGCCGCCGACACGGGCGGTGATCCGGATCGCCTGGCCTGGATCCGTTCGGCGCATGCAACCCTAAAGTATTCACAACTGGGGACGCGCGGAGGCAGTGGGTTTGAAGTACATCGCGACGGTGAGATTTACGTTTCGACTATGTGGGACCTGCGCTACCTGCTGAAAGCTGCGGAGCCGCAAGTTAGATACTTCCGGCCGGCATTTCTTGACGGCACGCCAACCCGGCCAATTACCCAGGGCCAGGAAACCTGGGAACGACTGCATCTTGGCTCGATCTACCTGCTTGGCTTGACTGCACCCGACACGTTCGTGAAGTTTCGCGACGCCGTGATCGAGGCAGATCGAATTCTTTATTCAACCGATCCTTCAAACCTCGATGCGCCGGGCCAGCATGAAGCGCTCATCTGGCAGGTGTTCGCCTCGCATGAGATGGGTATCAATTCCGACGCAGTCATTGGGGGCAGACAGACCATCTCGACGCGCGTGCCGCAGCTTGCCGTGGATCAGGATCATACCGGCGCACCGCAGGGGGTAACCGTCGAGCCGGCTTCGTCGAAATCACTTCGCGTTTCCTGGCAGCCGACGAATGGAGCCTTTGCCTACGAAGTCTTCAAACGCAAAGTCGGTTCAGCTGGTCAACGCCAGTTTGCCGGAGCACCTCTACACGCTTACCTCGATGGCGACGCCTCCACGACTGGCTGGAGCCATGTAACGTACGTGAACGCCTCCACCACCAGTTATGAAGACAAGGGCGCGATTGCCGAATTCTTCGGGCCCGCAGGTATCAGTTCGACGGCTGACGGGAATGGGTTCAATGCGCTGATGAACACTGAGTATGCAGTACGCGCATTGTCGGTTAATCCCAATCGGCAAGTGGGCGTGTCAGATCTGAGCGCCGGCACGGCCGCGAATTCCCAGATTCAGGATGTTACTACTTCAATCACAGCGTCGATCGCGAATCCGAGCTTCGCCGGTGGTGTTTTCGAAGTTGACGAAATCCTTAAGAACAATGGCGTGGCATCGCCGGATGGAGTGGTCTACTCGCCGATTAACTTCCGTATCATCAGTATCTCTGATCCTACGGTGAAGGTTATCAATGCTGACAATGGTGGAGACGGCCAGGCCAATCCCGCTTCCTTCATGTACAACCAGTCGCTCGCGAGCGGCGCAACTTCCAGTGCGCGTCGCCTGAAGTTTAGCAATCCGCAAGCACGTATGTTCACTTTCAACGCTATTGTCACAGCGCGGGTTCGCACCGCGACTGCTCCGGCAAATGG
>DATKIS010000692.1:0-2422 GCA_035543975.1 Pyrinomonadaceae bacterium | reverse complement strand
GATGGACTTGGATTCGCGGATCGCTTTCTGCAAGCGGTCCCGCTTCGGCGCCGCATGCGTCGGGTTGTCGAAGGTCACCTCGTGCCAGCGATTCACGAAGTCGGTGATTTGCGTGGAGTCCAAATCCTGCAGCATGAAGTGCCGGAACTCAGCCTCGCGCAACCGCTGCGCTTGATAGCCCACCACGCGCGATGTGAGGACGACTGGTACGTTGGCAAACTGACTGCCGAACCGCTGGATGTCGTTGATCACCGACTCGCGCATCGGGACGTCAAAGACTTCATCCAGTCCATCCAGCAGAAGCACGACCCGCCCGGGCTGTTCGAGCAGCCTGCCGAGCAGGCCTCGGGGCCATTCGTGCCAGACCGGGGCTTCTTCCAGGAAGCGGACGAAATCCTTGCGCCCGTCGCACTGCCAGCGGGCGTAGGGACCCAATTCAACCACCAGCGGAACCGGTTGCGTTTCCCGGACGGTGGGCTCGGCTATCCCCGCCCAGCGCAGGGCCAGATAGCGAATCAGCGACGACTTGCCGGAACCCGGCTCGCCCAGAATGACCAGCCTCCGCCCAGCCCCCGCTGGCGATGCACGAAGGGCCTCGTCCACGACATCCATCACGGGACGGAGCGGCTGGTGGAAGTACTCCTGCCGCAGCCGATCCGACTGCTGCTCGGCTTCCTCGAGTTCTTTGGCGGTGATCTCTCCAGCGTCCAGCAGCCGCCGCTGATGTTCCTTGGGGATTTCGAGCAGCCGCGGGTTGTATTGGTATTCCCGCACTGACTGTGGCACGAAGACGCTCCAAAGCCGGACAGCGCTGTAGAACGCACCGGTCGTGTCGAGCATCTCGAAATTGAGATTCTCGAACCGCTTGAGCACCGCGGCCCGGTAGCGTTCCGCATCGAACTCGGCGGGCAGTGCGACCACGGCCGCGCCGCCCGTGGCAGCAACGTGGGCCGCCAGGTCCGCGGCCCACGGTCGCTCCGGATCGGCCAGCCATTGGTTGAGGTCGCGCTCGAAGACCTCGGCAAATCCAGCCGAATTCGGATACTCGGCGTAGAAGACCGGGTTGTTCAGGTCCTGCATCCGCTTGCGGAAGGCGCGGACCTTCTTCCATTGGTCCAGCGCCGCGTCCGCCTCGTCGGGATCGGATGGCAATTCCAGCTTGTCCACTTTGCGAAAGAACCATTTGATCTCCGGGAAGCCCGTGGCCTTGTGGCTCTCCATCGCCCAGTTGAACTCTTCCTCGGTTCCAGATTCCGCCTTGCCGCTCGGCGACCCGAACCGCTGGGCCATGATGCCGATGACCAACGCCAACGACGCCCGGTGCTTCTCAAGCGTTTGCTGCGTGATCAGTTCCTGGGGCCGGCCAACGCCGATGGTCGCGTAGTTCTCCCAGTCCACCACCTCGAACCGGGCACGCCAAATATGCGCGGTGTGGCGGTTGTATTCATCGAAGAACCGGCGCACGTACTGCCGTTCCACCCCCACGTCACCGGGCGAGGCAAGGAACACATGATACTGACTGAGTGGGTTTGGGGTGGGTTTCATCGAGGAGAGTCCTCCAATTGTACGTGAACGTGATCGTGGCTTCGGCCTTGATGTCCGACACTCCCGGACGCTTCACGGTAGTCGGACCTGCGTCTCTTCTTGCCGGCCGCTTTCAGGGCTTATGTTTTTTAGCCCATCCATTGGCAAGCGGTCTAACGCTGGCATCAGCTGCGGCGCGCGCTCAGCATTCAAGCTGAGGGTGAAAGGTTACTTAAGAAAAATGCTGTCGCGCCGTCAGCTGCAAGGCTTTGTTTTATGAAAGGGCGTCAAGAGAAAAAACAATCTACTTGCTGGCCGTCCTTGCTTTGACGCCAGCCCACAACCTAACCGTAAGCCCTTCAACTCACGCCGCCAGGGTTCTTTTCTTCCATCCTCACCTCAGCAACTCTTAGAGATTTTTCCTTAGCGACCGCGGCCTGGCTTCCTCCTGCGAAGTTGCCGACCATTGTTTTATCCGAGACTTCGACCGGAACTCGAGTCTTCGCCTACTGCTATCTCAGGTCGTGCCGGGGGGCATACAGTTAGGTGTGGTCCTTAGGTGCGGGCCTCGTGCGACTCTACTCATGTGACACAAAGCCTTTTGATACTTTCCCGCCTGGCTGTTGTAGAGCGCCTTCAGCCGGTTCTTCACCCGGGTGATGTCTATAACCAGACATTCATAACTGCGCATCAGGTGTTTCACGGTGCGCGTCCCATTCTCACCATGGTAGACCGGCTTGAGCGCGCCCAGTCGCAGCAGTTCCGCCAACTTCAAAGCGTCCACTCGATCGTTGCGGCTTCCCTCTATTCGGTTGTGCTTGGGGTTACAGGCCACCACTCGTTTGACCAGTGGTTCGACGATGTCGTAGAGCCAGGCGGCGTGGTTGCCTTCTTCGAA
>DATKIS010000691.1:0-7505 GCA_035543975.1 Pyrinomonadaceae bacterium | reverse complement strand
TGGGAAGCTTGGTCGCACAGTGGTTGTCAAGGTTTTGCCGTCCGAGTTAACCGCCAAGGAAGCCAACCTCAAGCGCTTTGAACGCGAAGCGCGGCTTGCCTCCTCGCTGGACCATCCGAACATCGCCACCATCTTTGACCTCGATGAAGCCGAGGGACACCACTTCATCGCCATGCAATACGTCGAAGGTCGCAACGTCAGGCAGCTGGTAGGTGGTCACCCGCTCGAGTTGAAGAGCGCGTTGCTGATTGGGATTCAGGTTGCCGACGCCCTGGCCGCCGCCCACGCTCGCGGAATCATTCATCGCGATATCAAGTCGGGGAATGTAATGGTTACTCCCGCGGGTCAGGTCAAGATATTGGACTTTGGTTTGGCCAAGCTGCTGGACGACGCCGATGATAGTTCGAGGTCTACGATTCATCGCACCGACCTCACCGAGATCGGCGTGCCTTACGGAACCGCTACCTATGCAGCGCCCGAACAGGCGCGCGGTGACCGCGTAGACAAACGGGCTGACATTTTTTCTACCGGGGTGCTTCTGTACGAGATGTTGACCGGCACCTGGCCGTTTCGAGGCAAAACGACCATCGATGTGAGACACGCCGTGCTTCACGACGCGCCTCGGCCAGTTGCCGAACTCCGCAAGGAACCCTTGCCCGCCAGTCTGCAGAAGATTCTGGATCGTTGCATGGAGAAGGAACCACGCAATCGGTACCAGAAGATGGAAGAGGTGCGTGACGATCTTCGGGCCGTCTTGCAGGAGGTCTCGACTTCAGATGCGACGGGTCAGCCGTTTACCATTGTCTCGCCGGAGCCGGCCCGGCATCTGGCGGGAGCGAATCCGGTCTCGAGGGCCATGCGATGGCTGAAGGGAAAAACGAGGACCGATTCCACCGCCGCGCCGGGAATGGCGACGCCGACCAAGCCCAACATTCACGAAACACCGTTCACCACCATCGCCGATCAGGAAAAGAAGAGCCTGGCAATCCTGTGTTTCCGCAACTTGAGCAACGATCCTGCCTCGAGCTTTTACGAGTTTTCCCTGGCCGACGCAGTGATCACTGAACTGGCGCGCGTGCGTTCGTTGGTAGTGAGACCCTCTTCGGTAATTGCGAAATACCAGGGTGGAACGATGGATCCACGTGACATCGGACAGGAGTTACGGGTCAATTCCATTCTGACTGCCGGCTTCATGCACATAGGAGATCGATTTCGGGTGACGGCCCAACTATTGGACGTCAGCTCCGGCGACATCATCTGGAGCGACCGCATTGACACTTCGGCGGCCGACATCATCGCGGTTCAGGACACGATTGCGCAGCGAATTGTCGAAGGGCTGCGACTTGAACTGAGCCCGGCGGAACAGGACGGCCTCGCGAAACCCTCCACCCAAAACGCCGCGGCTTATGAGCAGTATTTGCGCGGACGCGATCTGTTCGCGCGTTTCATTTTCCGCACGGTGGCCCAGGAAGATTGCGACGCCGCCATCGAACACTTCCAACGCGCGATCGAACTGGATCCAAACTTTGCACTCGCGCTCGACGGTCTCGGGGCTACTTACGTCAATCGAGTTTTTAAAGGCTTTGGTGGCGCTGAAGATTATGAACGCGCCGAGGTTGCTTTCAATAAAGCTCTGGCTATCGACCCGAAGCTGATTGAAGCGCGGATGCTGATGGTCTTCGTATACCTGTGGCGAGGCCAGAAACAGAAGGCCCGCGAAGAAGTTGCGCGCGCACGCCGGGAGGCGCCCGACGAAGCCGTCGTTCATTTTGTTAAGGCCACGCTCCACCGTCTCGACGGGGAATATGGGCGAGCGTTACGCAGTTATGACCGATTGACGCGTTTGGACCCGGCGGCTCATGTGGTCGCCAGCTTCAATCGAGCGCTGGTGTACATGTACATGGGAAACTTCGAGGAGACCTCGCGGCAACTGGATCAAGCCGGCGATCCGGACAATCCGCTGGTGAAAACTTTCCGCGCGCTCTCTTTGTATTACACCGGACAAACTGACGCGGCGGCCGATCTGATGCACGATGTGGTCGCTCGGCATCCGAGCATGTATGGGATCAGACCGTTTATGGCAATGTTCCTAAGCGCGCAGGGCAAGCATGAAGAGGCGCGCGCGCAACTCCACGGCTCGGTGATTCGAACTGCGGAGGTGGATCCCGACATCGCTTACTCAGTTGCCTCTGTCTACGCGCTCGAAGGAATGGAATCTGAGGCTTTTGAGTGGTTGGAACGCGCCATCGGATTGGGTAACGAGAACCAACCCTGCTTCGAAAACGATCCAAACTGGTCGTCGTTAAAAAGTGATCCGCGCTTTCGCGATTTGATGGCAAAGGTCCGCGCCAGTCACATGGCTGCGGAACCCCGGCCATCAGACAAGTCTTGAGCAGAGTCTGAAGGAGAAAACGATCCGCTACCTTACACGAAGTCACAAAGCATGCTTTTCGTGTGTTCCGTGTAGTTTCGTGGATCGTGTTTGTTTGCGGCCTCAAACCTCCACTCATAGCTAATATTCGAATCGGACTACGAACACTAAATAATGCCTACTAACAAACGCATCTTTACCCCGCTGGTATTTCTTTTACTCTTTTCGCTGGTTCAATCAGTTGCGCCGGTAACGAGCGGACAGCAGCAGCCGGTCCGCGAACGAATCGTGGGTGCTCCGCCTGTCGCGACACCGAGTCCGAGCCCGAGCCCAATCGCCAGTCCCGTTTCGTCTCCTCAGGCTTCATCGGCAGTCAAGATATCTAACCCTACCCAAACTCTCGCCGAGTTGCAGGCGCGCATTTCGCAAGTTCTGCAAAAGCCGGAACTGGCCCAGGCGATGGTTGGGATCAAAGTGGCGTCACTGGATACCGGGCGCGTAATGTTTGAGTCAAATGCACACAAGCTGCTCCGTCCGGCGTCCAATATGAAGCTTTACACCGTGGCGGCGGCGATTGATCGGCTTACGCCCGAGTACCGCTTTGTGACCTCCGTCTACGCGCCGGCCAAGCCAGACTCGGCCGGAGTTGTCCGCGGAAACCTGACGATCTACGGGCGAGGCGACCCGTCAATCGCCGCCCGCTTCAACGCCGGCAACTACTTCAAAGGCATTGACGATTTAGCTGCGCGCATCGTCGCCTCGGGAGTGAAGCGGGTTGAGGGCGATTTGGTTGGCGACGAAAGCTACTTTACCGGACCCCAATACGGCTCCGGTTGGAACTGGGATGACCTGACCTGGTGGTATGGCGCTGAAGTCACGGCGCTGACCGTCAACGACAATGCACTGGATCTTTTTGTGAAGCCTGGAACGCAGGTAGGGGCTCCGGCACTCATCACCACCGGACCACCGGATCCATTGCTGAGAATAGTTAACAAGGTGACAACCGCGGCGAAAGGAACCCGGAGAGACCTGCTGGCCTACCGCGCCCTGAACTCTGATGAGTTGGAGATCAGCGGTTCCATCGCACTCGATGACCCGGGTTACACGGGAGGCATCGGGATTTCTCGGCCAGCTCTTTTGTTCGTCTATCTTCTTCGGGCATCGCTGGCGCAGCAGGGCGTTACCGTGACCGGGAAATCTCGCATCGTTCCCCAAGCCATCTCAGCGGCCGCAGCCGGGACAGACGTCTCCAGCTTGGTTGAAGTAGCCAGCCTGCAATCGCCGCCGTTGAGCCTGGTGGCCGCGAACACGCTGAAGCCTAGTCAAAACCTTTACACCGAGCTCATTTTGAGAACGTTAGGCAAGGTCGTGCCGCGCCCGCCAACCGCCACGTCGGTGAGTATCGACCGGACGAGCGAATCAGCGGGCATTGAAGTTGTCCGAGCGTTTCTGGTCGAGGCCGGCGTCATGGCCGCTCCGCTGGCGTTGAACGATGGCTCCGGTCTCTCTCGAAACGACATGATCACCGCCGAAGGCACGCTGCAGTTACTCACCTACATGCGTCGGCATCGGTTCGCGACTGCATTTCGTGACGCGCTGCCGATTGCCGGAGTTGACGGGACCCTGCGAAACCGAATGAAGGGAACGGTGGCTGAGAATAATCTTCGCGCCAAGACGGGAACACTTAGTTCGGCCTCGAGCCTCTCGGGCTATGTGACCACGGCAGCTGGCGAGGAGCTAGTTTTCTCAATCATGGTCAACAACTACCCGCCCGGCACCAGTGCGCCGGCGGTATGCATCGACCCAATCGCCATCTTGTTGGCCTCGTTCGCGGGAAAATCGTAATTTGGAGTGCGGCGGCTTGACGCCGCTTTCGCGCTCGCAGAAAAGCTAGTTCACATCCAACTTTCAATCGAAGAAAAGCGGCGTCCAGCCGCCGCACTCCAAAAAAATGCCTCCAACTTTCATCAAGTTCCACGGTTTCGGTAACGACTACATCGTCATCGAACAAAAGGACCTCGCGGATATCGCGCCCGCCGCCGAAGCCTCAAAGCTGGGCGAGTTTGCGCGGCGCATCTGCAATCGGCACTATGGCGCGGGCGCCGACGGCATCGCCGTGGTCAGTCCCGCGGAAGATCAAAGCGCCGACTTTCACGTGCGCATCTTCAATCCCGATGGCAGCGAGGCGGGGCTCTCTGGTAACGGAACCCGCTGTGCTGCTTCATATCTTTACTACCAGAACCTTTGGAACGCTGAGGAACTTCGCTTGAGCACTCGTTCGGGCGTCAAGCTCTACACGCTTCGTGAGCAGTCGGACCCGGGTCGTTATGTGTTTGACTCAGAGTTGGGCCAGCCAAAGTTCGACTCCAGCTCCATCCCCATGCTGACAGATGAACTCCTCGACAAGGTCGTTGACTATGAAATCCTCGTCGATGCCCGGCCGTTCCTAGTGACAGCCCTGCAGATGGGAAATCCAAACTGCTGCATCTTTGTTGACAACTTTTCAGCTTTCGATTGGCGGGAAATCGGCCGGACCCTGGAAAAGCATCCGCAGTTTCCCGATCGCACGAACGTGGTTTTTATCCGCGTGCAGGATCGGCAAACCATCGAACTGCGGATTTGGGAGCGTGGCGTCGGCGAGACCGAGGCCTCAGGTACTTGTTCGTGCGCCGCCGCCGTAGCCGCGATGGTAAATGGAAAAACCGAAAGGCTGGTGACGGTGGTCATGCCGGGCGGACGGGCAAAGATCCAGTGGCGGGGTCAGGACGACCGCGGCGAGGTTGTCATTACGGGTGCGGCTGAAGTAATTTATGCGGGTAACTGGTTGGCTTCGTAACGCAAACTGTTAGTTTGCGTCGCTTCGGTGACCCGCAAGCAGCAGCCTCCTCCACATCAGCAAACTAACAGTTTGCTTTGAAAGCTTATTTGTTTTATCCCCCATGAACTCTCCTGCGGAAAAGCTGTCGGCCGGTCCCACCCGCCTTTTCACTAGTGCGTGCCTGATTCTCCTGGTCACTCTTTCGCTGCCTTCCTGCGGCGGCAAGCTCGTAAAAGAAACAGTCGCGGAACCAATAGTTGAGCGGCCGGCTCCTCCACCCACGAGTGTCCCAACCTGGTTGGGCAATAGCTCGCGAAACTTCTACGGCACCGGGCCCTGGTCAGATCAGCCGCTCGAGATCCTGTGGGAGTTTGAAACAAAGTTTGCTTCCGGGCGTCTCCACAAGGACCCATGGGGCGGAACTAGTTGGCCCGGGCAGCCTTCAGTCGCGGACAATCGGGTTTACTTCGGTTCGGCCGACAGTAATCTCTACTGCCTGAACACCAAAGACGGCAGCTTGATCTGGAGCTTCAAGACCGAAGACAGTTTGAAGGCGACGCCGGGTATCCACGGCGATCGGCTGCTGGCGAGCGGCCTCGATCACAACCTTTATTGCGTCAGCGCTAAAGACGGCAGTCTGATTTGGAAATACGCGGCGGGCTTTGAGATCGACGGCACCGCGGCAGTGATTGATGGTCGCGTCTATTTCGGTTGCGAAGATGGATTCTTCTACTGCCTGAGTATGGAAGACGGATCGCTGATTTACAAAACCGAACGGCTGGGATCGATGGAGGGCAGCTTATCGGCGCCCGGTGACGGCCGGGTCTACATCGGTACCGAGCAGGGCGATCTCTTTTGTTTGAATATGAGCGACGGCTCCACGGTGTGGAAGGCAAGGATCGGCGCGGATTCGGACTCCACGCCCGCTGTTGCTAACGGATTCGTATATACGGCCGCGGAAGATGGCTATGTTTATTCTTTCCGGCAAACCGACGGTGAGCAGGTTTGGAAGTTCAAAGCCGACGGCGGCCTGAGCCGGAATTTTAAGGAACGCAGTGGGTTTTGGGCCAGCCCGATTGTGGACAAGGACAGAATATACATTGGCTCCAATAACGGTTTCATGTATTGCCTGACGGCTGATAAAGGCGAAGTCGTTTGGAAGCACCTCGTGCGGGCGCCCATCTGGGGCACCTCGCCAGTTGTCGACGGACGCGTGGTATTCGGCGACAAGTCGGGCTGGATGTACCTGCTCTCGGCTAAGGATGGCGAACGCGTTTGGGAGTTGAAGATTGGAGACAACATTAACTCCACTCCGGTGGTCCTGAATGGCCGGATATATATCGGCGCCTTTAACGGTAAACTTTTCGCTCTCGGGCCTAAAGAAGGGGAAAAGTGGAAAGAGGGAATGGGTAACTAAAGGCTTTTGTCCATTCCCCTTTACCCTTTTCCCTTTCCCATTTCCTTTTCCCCCCTTTCCCCTTTACCCTTTTGGCTCATGGCCGCTGCACTCGTTTATCTAATCGACAACACGCTGGATGGCCAGGGCCCCAGTCCGCTCGAGTTGCGCTCTACGCTTAGTCGCATGAGCGATGGTTTGGAGATATTGATCGAACCGTATCACGCGGTTTCCATGCAGCGCGTCGGGTCACTTGGTCCGTCCCATATTATTTTGAGTGGGCAGAGTCATCCCTGGACCATGTACGCTGAAGAGGCCCTGGCGGGTGTCGTCGAAGTAATCAAGCAAGCACGCCAACCGACACTTGGCGTTTGCGGTGGTCACCAGCAGATTGTGCTGGCCTTTGGTGGTACGGTTGACCTGATGGCGAGGTTGGGACCGGGCGAAGGGTATGAAGGGGCGAAACGTGAACGAGGTTACTTCCCGGTGCAGACCACGGGCCAGGGAATCTTCAAGGACCTGCCTCCTGAGATCATTGTTTGGCATTCACACTTCGATGAGGTGAAAAAACTGCCACCCGAATTTCAAGCGACTGCCTCCAACGACAACTGTGCCATTCAGGCAATGCAGCACACCGAACGCCCGCTCTTTGGTGTTCAATTTCACCCCGAGTTGTTTGATGAAGACCACCCAGAGGGCCGGCGTGTGCTGGAAAACTTCCTTGCACTCTAGGGTCTTAATTGCCCGTTCTCTTCCTCCATTTCTCCAGCAATTACCTCTTTCCGACCTCTTAAGTGCACGAAAACGAGGCAAATTTCAAGGCTGGAATCGGGCAAATTGGTGGGTCTCGTTTAACCTCAAATATTTCAGTAGTTACGCGAAAACAGGCCGTTTTTTGAACTTTTTTCGCACTTCGCACG
>DATKIS010000690.1:0-6458 GCA_035543975.1 Pyrinomonadaceae bacterium | reverse complement strand
CAGCCGTAGCGAGGAGGCAGTCAAGGGCGCGGCGAACTGCTTTTGGTTCGCTGCGTTCAGCGCAGCGAGGCTCTGCGAGCGGAGCCCCTTGACGGCCTCCGCAGCGGAGGCTAGTTGGCCGCGACTCATACCTGCTCACCTTCACACCCTAACTCTCGCCCCCGCTTTCGTGCTGGTTTGCGCAGTCGTAGGGGCAGCAATTGCCTTGCGTTTAGCCGGCAGCAGTACGGCGGTGCTTTTGCCGGTGCTAAGCTCGATTTCCCGCACCGTCATGTGCCGAAAGGTCACCAGTAGCTTGCCCTCCAATTCATCAATGCGAATGTGTTCACCGGCCAACGCTTCACTAACAAAATAGGTTTGCTTTTGGTAGTAAAGCATGCCTTGCGGGTTCAAACGCTTGACCGTGCCTCCGGTGTATTCCCACTCCCGCGGTTGCTCTTGATAAGGACGCAAATTCACAGGCTTGTAGACTTCCGCGGGGGTCTTCATCCCCAATGACTCATGTGGTCGTTCGTAGTTGTATTCCTGGAGGAACTCCGCCGCCCAACATATCCATTCGCCCATCGTCACCGGCGCCCCGCGATGTCGGGTGCGCGCTTTTAACGTGCGATGAAAGCGTTCCACTTTGCCTTGCGTCTGCGGATGTCCCACCCCCGAGTAACGCAACACCACCCCTTGTTTCAGCAACCACACCGCCAGCCAAGTCAAACCGTGCTGATTCATGGTGCTGTACCACGGCGTACCATGGTCCATTAAGATCGACAGCGGGACCCCGTGCTCGCGAAAGTATCCTTCTAAAGTCTGCTTCACTCCGGCCCCACCAGTCCCAGGCAAGGGCCAGAGCCCGTGACAATAACGACTACAGTCATCTATGAACGAGAGCGGATAACACTTCCCCTCAGGCAGCGTATACTCCCCCTTGAAGTCCATTTGCGCTAGTTCGTTGCATTCAGCTTTCTCAAACCGAGTGGTCGTTTTGTCCGTCTTCGGCGGTTGTATCCGTCCGCTGCGTTTCACAATCCGTTGCGCCGTAGCTGGCGCTACCGCTACCCCTTTCCGCGCCAGCACTTTGGCTATCTTCGGCCCACCCCAGCCGGTCCTATCCCTCACTGCCAACACTGCTGTTTCAATCTCCGTAGATGTCCGTTGCGGTGAGTGCTGCGGCCGCCGTGAACGTTCCCTCAACCCGCTCACACTCCCTACTTGCTGATAACGGTTCAGCCATAAATAACCGGTCGGCCGGCTGATTCCGTACTCGCGGCACAACTCCGAATGCGGTTCTTCTCCCTCCTTCGCTCGCAGCACAAACTCCACTCGTTGATCCATGACACTCTCCGTTCTCCAAGGCATCTGCAGTTCCTCCTGGCCCTGCAGGCTACCTCATCAGGTGTAAAGGATGTCATGATAACGATCTGTAAAGGATGTCATGATAATGAACACACGGAGTGCCGCCCCTACAATCTAGCGAATCCCAACCAATCCCTGCACTGACTGAATCAACTTCTCCGAGTCGTAACCCACGCCGTCCTTGAAAACGATCTCCACCTTCTCGATGTCGAGAATGTTCGCGGCGGGATTTCCTTTCACCACCATCAAATCAGCTTGTTTGCCGGCGGTGACGGAACCGATGCGGGCGTCTTCTCCCAAAAACCTGGCCCCGTTCAAGGTCGCAATTTTGATTGCCTCCACCGGAGTGAACCCTGCCTCGACCAGCAATTCAACTTCGCGCTGGTCGCCGAATCCCGCCACCACCCCGCCGTTGCCCGTGGGATCTAGGCCGGCGATTAGTAATCCACCTGCCTGGACAAAGGCGCGCTCGAATTCCATCGCTTTGCGAAACAACGCGACATAATCTGAGGTAGAAGAAACCCGCGCCCGGGCGGTGAGATAACGCACGCGCGCGTCGGTAGACATCACGCCAAATACTCGCGGATTCATGATCGCGGCCGAGGCCCCGATTCCGGTTTGTGCGAGCGGCGCGCCGCCAGCCTCAAAAACAGGCAGTGTCGAGGTGATCGCCACGTTCTTCGCCACCAGCATGCGAATCGTCTCCTGGGCTGCGGCACTCTTAAGGTCCAGCTGGCGCAGGCTGGCCGAAACGGCCGCACCCGGACACTGATCTGGCTTTTTGTCGGCGACAAATTCCGAATCGGCAAACAGACCGTGCTCAAGGTTATCAATCCCAATCTCAGCAGCTTCGCGATAGCCGACAGAACAAAGATGCCCGGTGACCTTCAACCCGCGCTTATGTGCTTCTTCCACGACTGCACGCAGCTCGTCGCGAGTGATGTTCATATACGCTTTGAACGAGGTGGCGCCTTGATCGGCCCAGAAGTTCACCATGCGGCGCGCATCGTCCACCCCGGTAAGTTCGTGCATGACTGGCGTGAAAGCGCCGCGGCCTTCAAGATAAGGCGCGGTGATATGCATCTTCGGACCAATCATCCGGCCGGCATCAATCAGCTTTTTGATTTCCAGGTCAGTGTAAGGAACCACGCTGCCGGTCGTGCGAATCGTAGTAACGCCCAGCGCCAGATAGAGTCGCGGGAAACTGCTGCCCATGTTTGAATACATCGGGGGTGAGCCGCCCTGGGGAAAGAACATATGATTGTGCATCCCCACCAGGCCGGGCATCACCGTGTAACCCTTCAGATCCAGTGTCTGGGTATTGACGGCTACAGGTGTAGTCGCGCTGGGCGTTATCGACTGAATCTTGCCGCCGGCAATCATGATGGTTTGATCTTCGAGCGGCGCAGCGCCGGTTCCATCGATCACGCGGACATGGGCCAGGGCAATAAAGGGCGCGTCTACTCGAACAAACTGCTGGCGCTCGGAAGGTGTCTGGGCCAGGCCGCCAGCGAGCAGGCTCAACAGCGCGAGAATTAGAGTTATGCTTGTTTTCATGATGGTCTCCGGGAAGCGAGTTGCCGTGCATATTAACGCGGGGACCCGGCGAAGAACAGATTAGAAATGGCCCATCCAGCGGACCCCAAGTAAACTGACTACCTTCATCCAGCAAAGATTCAGTTAGTTTAGGAGTGAACGAATGACAAGTTTCTATCTACCGTTTGCAGTGACTGTCGGTGGGATGCTCTTCTACCACATTTCGCAAAAGGCGATTCCCAAAGAAATGAACCCCTTTCTGGTGACGATACTGGCCTACGCCGTGGGAATCCTATTTTGCGCTATCTGTGCCTGGGCTTATCCGGGTAAACGAAGTCTGACCGAATCACTAAAAGAGACTAACTGGGCGGTATTGACTCTGGGGCTGGCCGCAGCAGCAATCGAACTGGGCTTCATGTTGGCCTATCGAGCCGGTTGGAGAATCAGCGTGGCCGCCGTTGTGACTAATGTGGCTGTGACGGTGTTGCTCATCCCGATCGGGATAATTTTTTTCAGAGATCATTTGTCACTGCGTAATATCGTCGGGGTAGTATTTTGCGTGCTTGGGTTAGCAATGGTCGCGCGGGAGTAGAAAGAGGAATAGGGGAGAAGCAACCGGGGAAAAGGGGAATGGGGTAAAAGGGCAATGGGTAAAGGGGAAGGGGTAAAGAATGGATCGAGGGAATAACGCGTTCAGTCCATCCCTTACAGTGGTCCCTATTCCCCTATTCCCCTATTCCCCTCTTCCCCTGTTCCTATTCGCTCTTCCCTTTCCTCTTACAAATCGCGTCGGACGATCGCCAGCGACATATCGTCGACGATGGGACAGGCTGCAGCGAAATCCTGGACGGCGCCCAGTATGGAAAACAGCATTTTATCGGCTGGACCATTCGGCGCAGCCCGCATTTGCGCCTCTAGTCGTCCATGACCAAACTCCTCTTCTCCACAGTTAAGCGACTCCGTAATCCCGTCAGAATAGATCAACAACACATCGCCCTTGCCGAGTTGGAATGATCCACTCGCGTAAGGTGTCGCCGGCAGCACGCCGAGCAGCATTCCACCCTCGCTCAGCAATTCCAATTCTCCATTGGCCCGGAGCAGCAAAGCGGGAGGATGTCCAGCGCTGCAATACTGAATAAAACCTGTGACCGGATCCAATTTCGCGAGGAACAGGCTGGCCAGCGGCATAAAGGATTTCAGTAAACAGACGTCGCGGTTTACCCCGGCCACGATTGCCTCCGGCTTAGAAGTCACCGCGATGCGGGCGCCAACCAGCCCCACCATATGCGTGGTCCACATGCCCGCTGCCAGACCCTTGCCACAGATGTCCCCCAACGCCAGGATTACCCCATCGCTCTTTTCTTCCACCGTGAAAAAGTCGCCGGGGAGATGACGAACAGCAAAAATCTCACTGGCAATTTCAAAGTCTCCGAATCGAACATGACGAGGCGCACAGAGTCGCCGGTGCACCTGAGCCGCCTCGAAAATCTCGGTACGCAGCTCGGCATAGTCGTGCTGAAGATCTGCCAGCTTATGCTCCAATTCCTGGCGAGGCACTTTGACCGGGCGCTTCGTGCGCGACGGATACACTCGGACATCGATTGCAGCGCTGGTTCCTAAGGCGGTATTGAATCGTGCTTGACTCATGGGAGATTTCACCTCGGCCCTTTAAATTCAGATTTTCGATTTCTCATTTTTCATTTGTCAGCCGACCATCGCAGTACTCCAGAAAGTCGAGGAGTCAGGCAATGGCAAATGAGAACCGACAAATGAGCAATGGAAAATCACCTTTATAGGACTATTCGGGTCAGAATTGACCTTCTCGCTAACCAACGAACTTATAACCAGTCCCGTGGACGGTAAGTATGAACCGCGGCTCCTCAGGGTTCGGTTCCAGCTTTTGCCTGAGATGAACAATGTGGGTATCGACGGTGCGGGTGTTTGGATAATTCTCATAACCCCATACTGCGTCCAGCAACCGATCGCGACTGAGAGTCTCCACCGGATGCGCCACAAAATAGGCGAGCAGCGCAAACTCTTTTGCTGAAAGTTCGACCGGCTGGCCGCCCCGCCGCACTTCATTGCTGCGAATATTGACCTCGACATCGCTGAACCGATAGACCTCCGCGGCCGGTATATGTGCCGAGGCACGTCTGAGGACAGCTTTCACCCGGGCCATCAGTTCGCGAATAGAAAAGGGCTTAGTGACGTAATCATCGGCGCCCAACTCGAGTCCCACCACCTTATCGATCTCCTGCCCACGGGCCGTCAGCATGATGATCGGCAACGATGGCTTTTTACTCTTGAGTTGTTTGCAAACGTCGAGCCCGCTCATCCGGGGCATCATCACATCCAGGACCACCAGGTCAGGATCATCCGCGAGCGCACGTTCGAGCCCGGCCACTCCGTCGGCGGCGCTGATCACGTCATAGCCTTCATATTCGAAGTTGTCGCGCAGGCCAGCTACCATGGCCGGCTCGTCTTCAACAATCAAAATGCGCGTTTTCTTACTACCATTGGTTTCGTCGCCGCTGGCAGATGATCGATTTCCGTTTGCGCCGATGCTTGATTGCTCGGAATCGCTTTTGTTCTTCATATAGCTGGTCCTTCTGCAAATACTTTCTGATTAGATTAGCTGACGCACAGCGTCAAACACTCACTCGCTAATTACTTCTTAAGCATTAGCCGGTTGCTGCATCGATGATGTCAGCGGTAACGACAGAATAAACTTGCTGCCTCTCCCCGGGGTACTTTCCACCGCAATATCCCCACCGTGCGCTTCAGTAATGTGGCGGACCAGGGACAACCCCAACCCGCTTCCTTTAGTGTTGTGTACCAGCGGATCGCCGGCGCGATAAAACTTTTCGAAGATTTTCGACTGATCGCGCCGCGCTATGCCGATACCGTGATCGGCCACCTCGAGCTTCACACACCCGTTGTCCCGATAGAGTTTCACGCCCAGGAATTTCTCTTCCGAAGAATATTTCAACGCGTTGTTCACCAGGTTGACGAGGGCGCGCGCGATCGCTTCCCGGTCCACCGGCACAGCCGGCAGGTTTGTGTCGATGTCCTCTTCAAACTCGAAACCCTGTTGCTCAATCTGGTATCGGTAAGACTCGAGCGTGTTGCGGACCAACTCGGCTATGTCAGTATTACGAAACTCATACTCCTTGCGGCCGGCTTCGATCCGCGAAAAGTCGAGGATGTTGTTGATGAGCGCCGTCAGCCGCTCGCTCTCTTTCCGAACGATGCGGTAATACTGCTGCTTCTTTTCCGGCGTGGTGATGCGTCCGAGCTCGAGCGTTTCCGCATACAAACGAATCAGGGCCAGAGGCGTGCGCAGTTCGTGCGACACGTTTGAGACGAAGTCAGACTTGAGCCGGGCCAACGCCATCTCTTTAGCAACGATGTGTCTGGTGAGCACCAGGCCAGCAATGATCATCAAGGACAGAAAACCTAGAATTATGAAGCTGCGATGAACAAAGGTCTCACCAATTGCTTTTATGCTGGTCCCCTGAAACTTGACGCCGAGCGCCAGTCCCCGGAAGGCCTCATCCAATTTACGCGCTGATTCA